>NZ_JBPGXO010000009.1:0-99101 GCF_056755555.1 Luteibacter sp. SVR4-7G
GTGCAGGAACAGCGTGACCTCGTCCAGCAGCCGCTCGGGCGAGCGCGCGCCCTTGATGATGATGCTCTTGGAATACCGGCGGAGTTTCTGTTCCTCGTCCCGGGTGAGCGAACGCCCGGTATAGACGATGACCGGCGGGAAGCCGAAGCTCTCGCCCTGGGCCATCTTCTCCAGGAGGTCGTAGCCGGTGCCGTCGGGCAACGCCAGGTCGGTCACCATGCAGTCGAAGGTGGAACTGGTGAGTTCCTTCAAGGCCGCCTCGATGCTGCCGACGGCGACGATCTCCAGGGATTCGCTGGCCAGGAGCAGGGTCAGGTTCTGGCGCAGCTGCTCGTCGTCTTCCACGATGAGGAGGCGCCGCATGGCGCGCTGGTGACGTTCTTCGAGCTGGCGAATGGCATCGGCGAGCTTGTCGCGACTGGCGGGCTTCAACAGGTAGCCCACGGCACCCAGCTCGCGGGACACCTGCGACCGCTCCATCGCGGAGACCACGTGCACCGGGATATGGCGGGTGGCGGAGTTGCGCTTGAGGCGCTCCAGGACGCTCAGTCCGGATACGTCGGGCAAGCCGATGTCGAGAAGGATTCCGCTCGGCGCCATCTCGGCCGCCATGCGCAGCGCCTCCTCGGCGGTGCCCGCGACCACGCAGTCGAAATCGAGCTCATGGGCCAGCCCCACGAGCGCCTCGGCAAAGACCGGATCGTCCTCGACCGCCAGGATGAGCCGCCCCGGCCTGGCGCGTTCGGCGCGATCGTCGGCCACCAGGGGAGCGGAGGTCACCTCGCGCGGAGAGTCCTGGCTTGCGGTGCCCGGAATGGTGAGGCCATCCGTCGGCGGGGTGGTCCTCTGCAGAGTGTCGAGGCTCGGCGTTGCGACCGCGTCCGGCCCAAGGGGGATCTCCAGCGTGAAGCAGCTGCCACGGCCTGGCTCACTGACGACGGAGATGTCCCCGCCCATACGGCGGGCCAGGTCGCGGGAAATGGACAATCCAAGCCCCGTGCCGCCGAAACGGCGGCTGGTGCTGCCGTCTGCCTGGCGGAACGCTTCGAAGATCACCCCGGTCTGCTCCGGCGCGATGCCGATGCCGCTGTCGCATACTACGAAGCGGACCCGCTTACCTGCCGCACCCTCGATGCGCAGCGAAATGTAGCCCGCCTCGGTAAATTTGAGAGCATTGGCGAGCAGGTTCTTGAGTATCTGCAGGAGACGCTGCAGATCGCCGACCAGCTCGGCCGGCGCGCCCACCGCCACCTCCATGCGCAGCTCCAGTCCCTTTTCGCGGCACAGCGGCTGGAAGGTTTCCTCGAGCCGCTCGACGACCGCCGGTATCCCCACGGGCTCGAGCGCGAACTCCACATGCCCCGCCTCGATCTTCGAAAGATCCAGGATGTCGTTGATGAGAGCCAGCAGGTCGTTGTTCGAGGCATGGATGGCTTCGGCGTACTTGACCTGCTCGGGGGTGAGCGTCCCTCCTTTGTTGTCGGCCAGCAGCTTGGCCAGGATCAGCGAACTGTTGAGCGGCGTCCGCAGCTCATGCGACATGTTGGCGAGGAATTCGGACTTGTAGCGGCTGGTCGCCTCCAGGGTCCGCGCATTGCGGCTGAGCTCCGCCTGGGTCTGTACCAGCGCCTGCTTCTGGCGTTCGAGTTCGTGGGTGCGCTCCTCCAGCTGGACGTTGGTCTGCTCCAGCTCGGCCTGTTGCGCTTCCAGGTTCGCCTGCGACTGCTGCAGGCCCCGGCTCTGTTCCTCGAGTTCCTCGTTGGCGACGCGGAGTTCCTCTTGCTGCGTCTGCAGCTCCTCGCTCTGGCGCTGGGTTTCCTCCAGGAGCTCCGCCTGGCGCTGGCGAAAGAGCGCCGTGCGCATGGCGATGCCCACGGTCTCCACGCTCTGGGCCAAGAGGGCTTCGTGCGCGTGGTAGGGATCCTCCCCGCCGAGCAGGCCGAGTTCGAGCGCTCCCATCGGTACGCCGTCGGCCATCACAGGCATGAAGAGCAGCTCGGCCGGCGCGCTGCGGCCGAGGGCTGACGCAACCTGCAAGTGCTGAGCCGGGACGTCGCGCAACCTGCGCACGGCATTCCGGGTAAGTGCCTCACCGAGCAGGCCCTCCCGGACGGGTAGCGTCCTAGGATGGCTGTCCGGCAAGGCCATGCCGCCGGCCAGCACGAAGCGGTCGCCCTCCAGCCGGTACAACGCACCGACGACCGCGCCGACGCGGTCGGCCAGTGCGCGGGCCGCGTTGGAAGCCACGCTTTCCGGTGTCTGCTCGCCACGCAATGCCTCGGCCAGCGCGGTTTGCCCTTCCTGCAGCCAGAGCAGGCGCGCGGTGGCGGCGCGGGAACGCAACGCCTGCCAGACCACGGCAGCCATCGCCCATGCGGAGCCGATGCCGATCGCCCGGTTGACGAAGACATAAGGGCCGCTCAGGCCCTGCGGGGAGAGCTTGGCGCCAACCACCACGAACAGGCTCGCCACCAGCGCCGTCGTGAAAGGCAGGCTGGTGCGCGGCTGGAAAAGGGTGAGACCCACGCCGATGAAGTACAGGCACCAGACCGCATACCCCAGCGGGGTAACTGTGTCGGCACCCAAGGTGACCAGGAGCAACAGTACGACGGCAACGAGGACGGCGTTATCGCGCGTCCGGAGTTCAGGAGTCATGGGCTTCGTGGACTGAAGGCAGCCGTGAATTGAAACCCAGAACGCTGTGAAGAAAGCGTGGAATTGCGCGATCACCGTGATGCTGGATCAGGACATCACGGCGCGGGCTCTGCACCCGCTGGTTTCAATCGTGCGGCTACAGCGGCCCCGCCAGGATCATCGCGCGACTCGGCGGGACCTTGATGCTTACACTTGAGCCTGCCCGCCGTCGACGAAAAACTCCGTGCCATTGACGAAGCTCGCATCGTCGGAAGCGAGGAACACGGCGGCACGCGCGATCTCGACCGGCTCACCCACGCGGCCCAGTGGCACCTGGGTGGCGAGGAAGTCGAGGAGGCCCTGCTGCTGGGCTGCATCCGGACCGGCGAGGTCGACGAGGCCCGGCGTGCGCGTCGGACCCGGGCTCAGCGTGTTGAAGCGAATCCTGCGGCTCTTGTCGACGTCGAGTATCCAGTTGCGCACGAAGGCGCGGATGGCAGCCTTGGATGCGCCGTAGACGCTGAAGGCGGGCGTACCGGTGGATGCGGCGGTGGACCCGGTGAGGATGACGGATGCACCATCGGCCAGGATAGGCAATGCGGTCTGCACGGTGAACAATGTGCCCTTCACGTTACGGCTGAAGGTGTCGTCATAGTGCTCTTCGGTGATGGCGCCCAGCGGCAGCATGGAACCGCCGCCGGCATTGACGAACAGCACGTCGATGCGGCCGTGGTCCGCGTTGACGACGTCGACGAGATGCTGGAGGTCGCCGGGCTTTGCCGAGTCCACCTGGATGGCGGTGGCCTGCGGGCCGATCGACGCTGCCGCGGCGTCGAGTTCAGCCTTGCGGCGGCCGGTGATGTACACCGCGGCGCCCTCGAGGGCGAACTGGCGCGCGGTTTCCAGACCGATGCCCGTGCTGCCGCCCGTGACGACGGCGATCTTGTTTTCGAGCTTGCGTGACATGGATGGTTCCTCGATGAGTCGTTAGCTGATGGGCAAACTGTATCGACGGACCGGTACGAACGAAATAGAATCAAATGAAAGCCATCGTTGCAGAAATGAAATGTCAAAGCTCCCGGACTTCGAAGGCCTCGCGCTGTTTGCCAAGATCGCCGAGTCCCGCTCGTTTGCAGCCGCGGCCCGGGAGCTCGACCTTTCCGTGCCAACGCTGTCGCGGGGCATAGCCCGTCTGGAAAAGCGCCTTGGCGCACGCGTGTTCAACCGCACCTCCCGCCAGCTCGCGCTCACCGCGTTCGGCGAAAGCCTCCTCGGACGTGCGACGCAGCTCTATCGCGATGCCGAGGAGGCCGAGGGGCTGGCCCGCGACCAGACCGCGTCGCCGCGAGGCACCGTCCGTCTGGCCGTGCCGATGACCTTCGGCGTGCACTGGGTCGCGCCCCTGCTTCCGGCACTGCTCGAGCGCTATCCGGAACTGTCCATCGACCTGCACCTGTCCGACGCGGTCGTCGACGTCATCGGCGACGGCTTCGACGCCGCGCTGCGCATAGCATCCCTGCCCGACTCGTCCCTGGCCGCGCGGCTCATCTGCCCGGTGTCGCGCTATACGGTCGCGGCACCGGCGTATGTCGCGCGACACGGCAAGCCGAGGCACCCGCGCGACCTGGATCCTGCGCACTGTCTTGCTTATGCGTTTCGCGCGGGAAGCGACGTATGGCGTTTTCGCAACGGGCGCAAGAAGGAAGAAGTCGTTCATCCCCGGGGACGACTGCGCGTGACCAATTCGGAGGCATTGCTGCCGGTGTTGCTGGCCGGCCAGGCCGTCGCCGCGCTGCCCGAGTTCATGGCCACGGAGTACCTGCGCGACGGACGCCTGCTGTCGCTGCTGCCCGAGTGGGAACAGCCGGGCGGCGGCCTGTACTTCGTCTCGCCGACCACACGCAACCGGCCGGCGAAGGTAGACGCGGTGGCCAACTATTTCGCCGACATGCTGGGCGATCCGGCATGGCGATGGACCGGCCGCTCGAAGAAGTGAGCCAGAAGGGGCCCAGCATGCAACGGCCGACTCGCCCGGCTAGATGTGCGTGCCACCTGCAACCTCGATGCGCTGGACGTTCACCCAGCCGAAGTCATCGGAAAGCAGCGCCGCGATCACCGGTCCAACGTCTTCCGGAAAGCCGACACGGCCAAGCGCCGTCTGGTCGGCGACCATCTTGTGGACCTGCGGATTGTCCCGGACGATCCCGCCGCTGAAATCGGTGGCTATCGCGCCAGGCGCAACCACGTTCACGGCGATGCGCCTTGTCGCCAGTTCGATCGCCATATAGCGTGTCAACGCTTCGACGGCGGCCTTGATCGGTCCGTAGCCGATTCGGTTCGGCATGGAAAACCGAGCCAAGCCGGAAGAAACATTCACGATCCGGCCGCCGTCACGCATCAGGGGCAGCAGCTTCTGCGTGAGAAACAAGACTCCCTTGAAGTGCACGTTATAGAGCGCGTCCATCTCCGCTTCGGTGATGGACTCCAGCCCCGCGCTGGACGATGTCCCTGCAACATTGGCGAGGTAATCGAAGCGATCTGCGTGCAATGCGGCGAGCGCTTCTTTCACCTGGCCCGCGAAACCATCGAAAGAAGCCGCTTCACCGGTATCGAGCCGAAGCGCGACCGCCTGTGCTCCTGCCTCGCGGGCAAGCTCGATGACTTTGTCGGCTTCCGCACGGTTCGAGCGATAAGTGAAAATCGACCGCACCCCTCGCCTGGCCAGGCAGAGCACGGCGTTACGTCCGATGCCTCTGCTGCCTCCGGTCACGACCGCAATTCTGTTGTCCGACATTTCTTACCTTTTTTCGCGCCACCAGTTGGCTCCTCCCTATAAGACTCCTGGCTCTTGACCAGCGGAATGCCGGAAGCCGCACATTTCTTGCCTATTCCTGTCGGCCCGGTTATCTTCGGACGCCGCGCGCGAAGGAGAGGATCCGCCGTGTCGGAGCAATTGGCGCAAGCGATCCACCACTACACCGATCGGCAGGCCGATAAGAACGTGGTCGCGACGGCTATCGACGGGCTTTATTTTCTTCGGTCAGATCATCCCAAGCCGCCGGCGCACATGATCTTCAGACCCGCCGTCTGCGTCGTGGCACAAGGCGCAAAATGGGCGAGCTTTGGCGATAAGCGCCTGGAATACCGTGCCGGCGAAGCGCTCGTAGTCGGCGTCGAGACGCCTTCGGTCGGCCGCGTTGCCGAAGCGAGCCCGGGAAAGCCCTGCCTCGTACTCGCTCTCGAACTGGACGTCGCCATCATGCGTTCGGTGGCGGAGGACATCGATGTGCCACCCCCGACGCCGAAAGGCGAGACCGCACGCGGGGTCTTCGTAACGGATTTTCGCGGGCCATTGGAGGAATGCGCGTTGCGGCTCGTCCGCCTGCTCGATACTCCAAAGGCGATTCCCACGCTCTTTCCGGTGATCATGCGCGAGATCTGTTATTGGCTTCTTGCCGGGCCTCATGGCGGCGACGTCGCGCGGATGATCTCCGTCAATGGCCCGCCTCAACGCGTCATTGAGGCAATACGGAACCTGCGTGGCCGATTCAATGAAACGGTACGCATCGAGGAACTGGCCGCCATCGCCCAAATGAGCCCATCGGCGCTACACCGTCATTTCAAGGCCCTGACCTCGTTGACGCCGCTGCAGTACCAGAAGCGCCTCCGGCTGCTCGAAGCCCGTCGACTTCTGATCTCCGGCGCTGTCAACGCGGAGACTGCCTGTTTTCAGGTGGGCTACGAGAGCCCGTCCCAGTTCAGCCGGGAATATTCACGCATGTTCGGTGCGCCGCCCAAGCGGGATGCGACGCAAGGCCTTGCCGCGCTCATGGAAGGGCGCACTCATGCGGGACTGGCCAACGGATAAGGACATCCGCCGCCAGCTAAAAACATCCATTGAGGTACGGGGGCCTCATAGGTACCCTTTCCCAGATGTCCAAGTTGAAAAGCAACCAAGTCCTTGTCACCGTCGGCACCGCCTGCTCCGTCTCGGCAGTGGGCTCGACGGAGACCTACCAGGCCCTTGTCGCCAGGTCGGAAGAGTTCCTGCCGCTGGCAGCCTTCGATGCCGGCCTGGTCACCATCGATCCCGCCGTCGAGAACGCCGCCCACGGCATGCGTTGGGCCACGGGCGAACATGCCGGCGAACCGGTGAGCCTGGCTGAGCTCGAAAGCCTGCATGGCGATTCCCTGCGTGCCGACATCGGTATCCGCCGGTTACCCCGCGTGGTGGAAGTCGCGCCGCGCGTGGCGACGGACATTGCCGCACCGCTGCCGCACGACCTCGAGGCAGGCGGCCTGCGCAGACTGGCCGGCCTGCGCTACGAGGACATCCGTGCTTCGAAGCTCAGGGACATGCACGGCCTGTTCCAGGACGATCCGCTGCTCAGCCCGTCGTTGCAGGCGCAGCTTTTTGCCTATGGCGCCCTCGGTGCCCTCGCCGGGCTGCCGCGTCCGTTGTCCGAGCTGGTGCCCGATCCGTTCGGGTTCCGCATCGCATCGGCCACCGCCTTCGGCGGCATGGATGCGCTGGCCCAGTGGCTGAGGCCGGATGCACCGCTGCCTCCGGGCGGCATCCCGAAGGACACGTTCGCCGTGCGCCTGTCGCATTCCCTGGGCTCGCACGGTCCGGCCCTGGTCTCGACGATGCTGGCGCCGAGCTACAGCATCAGCCGCGTATTGAAGAATCCGGAACTGCGCGAGTCGCTGCGCTCCGACAACGTCGGCTTTATGCGCGTGCCGCAGAGCCCGCTGACCGCGGTGGGCGCGTGCGCATCGAGCCTCATCGCACTCGCGGACATCGCGCCGCAGCTGCTGTTCGATTACCCCGGATTCCAGAAGCCCCAGATGGCGCTGCTCACGGCCGCCGATGCGGCCTTGCAGCCGGGCTACGGCATCCTCGAGGCCTTCGGCGGCGGCGCTTTGATGACCAGCGAGAAGCTCGCCGCCAAGAACGCTGCCCATGCCGATGGCAGCCAACGCAGCGTGCACGATTCGCTCGCGCCGTTCGACGTCGACGCCGACGGAACCGTCGTCGGCCACGGCGGCTCCGGGCTGTTGGTGACCACGCTCGAGTTCGCCTTGCGCAACCGGCTGGACATCACCTCGATCATCGTCGGCTGGGGCCAGAGTGCCGAAGCCGGCGGCAAGGCGCATTTTGCCGGCGTAGGCTTCGGCGGCGAGAACGCCTTGGTACAGGCCCTGGACATGGCCTTCCAGGGGCACGGCTACGGCGTCCATGACTTCCAGTATCTCGCGGCACACGCCACCGGCACCCGGACGAACTCGAAGACCGACCTGGGCACGGCATGGGCCGGCCTGCGCGGTGCAGCCCAACGCCAGGGCATCGAGGGCGAGTTGCCCAGGCTCTTCGTCGGCACGCCGAAGGCCGTCGGCGACGGTCATACCATGGGCGAGACCGGCCTCAAGGCGTTGTCGCAAGCCTTGCAGTTCGTGCTGGGTCGACCGGCCCCGGGCGTCCCTACCCTTCGCCGGCTCGATCCGGACCTGGCCGAGATCGCTGCCCATTTCCATTTGCAGGCCGATCCCTCGTCCGGCAACGCCGATGGCGGGGCCATCTGTGCCACGCAAGGCTTCGGCGGCTACAACGGTGCCGTCGCACTGCGATCCGCTACACCGGAAGCGTTTGCCCGTTACGACTGCGACCCGGAAGCGCTGGCAGCGTATCTGGACGCCTGGCCGGCTATCCGCAGCGAACGGGAGCAACGCGAACGCGTGGCGCGGCGCAGCCCCAGACTGGCTCTTGCGATGGCGGAAATGCATCGCTGGACCGGGCTGGAATGACGACGTAACGGCGCCTTCGATTCGCGCGCTAGCCGGTCTGGGAAACCGGCGAATATGCGAGGTGTATCAGTGGATAGGGACGGCCTTGATCGTCCACGGGCGAGCGGCCCGTCCGCTTGAACCCCATCCTTTCGTAGAAGCCGACCGCCTGGCCGTTCTGTTCGTTGACGTCGGTGGTCATCCTGGGATGAAGCGAAAGTCCATGGCGCACCAGCGCGGCGCCAACGCCGGTCCCCCGGGA
The DNA here is from genome assembly GCF_056755555.1 of Luteibacter sp. SVR4-7G. Classification (NCBI taxonomy): domain Bacteria; kingdom Pseudomonadati; phylum Pseudomonadota; class Gammaproteobacteria; order Lysobacterales; family Rhodanobacteraceae; genus Luteibacter; species Luteibacter sp. SVR4-7G. The sequence continues at coordinate 8,681 of NZ_JBPGXO010000009.1, forward strand.
GGACGGGTCGACGAACAAGGCTTGCATGTGACCGTCGTCGATGAGCATGAAGGCCAGTGGGTAGTCGTTCTCGTCGACCGCGAGCCAAAGCGGCGCCTGGGGCAGAAAGCCGCACACCATTTCGTCGATCGCTTCGCGATCGCGGGGGGAAAGGAAATCGTGCGTGGCATCCACGGCGCGCCGCCAGATTTCGACGGCACGCCCACCATCAGCGGGACGGGATCTTCGTATCTCGATCATCCACGAAGTATAAATCGGACAGTCCCGTTAAAGCCCGTCGCCGGTATGACTACTTCGCGGGCTTCCTGAACCTCAGCATGAACCGGTCCGTCTTGCCCTTCACCGCCGGGTCGAACACCTTGAGCTTGTGATCGTCCGACGTGCTGGCAAGCAGCGACGACTCCTCGTCCAGGACGAATCCGGCCTTCTCGACCTCGGCCTTCACCGTTGCGGGATCGATCCGGTGCAGGTCTTCGGTGTTTTTCAGTCCCGAGCCCTTCGCCGCGGCATGATCCACGATCACGTAATAGCCGCCGGGCTTGAGCAGCTTGAAGATGGCCTGGTTGAAGCCGTCCACGCTCGCCCCCTTCATGAAGCTGTCGTGGAAATCGTGGTAGTTCTCGAAGGTCCACACGACATCGAACGTGTTGAGCATGTGCGCCGGCGGCGGTTGCGCGAGCGGGTCCGAAATACCCTCGACGTTGCGATACGCGGGCTCGTTTCCGATGGCTTTGGCCAGCGCCACCGGATCGCTCTTGAAGCCGGCGATCTCGGCAGGAACGTAGGCATACACCTTTCCCTTCGCCCCCACGATCGGGGAGAACAGCCGGCTCCAGTAGCCGGCGCCGGGCCAGACATCCAGCACGGTATCGCCGGCCTTCACCCTGGAAAAGGCGAGCAGATCGGCTGGCCGGCGGACGGCGTCCTGCTCGGTGTCCTTGGCCGGCCGGTGTGCATCGGCGACTGCGGCCGCAATGGCGGCGTTGTTGGGAGGCGGAGTCGCCGCGGGCGTGACCTGGGAAAAGACGGTGGCGGCAACGACCGCGGCCAGAAGAGTGGATTTCATGCCTCGCCTTCCTTCGGGCCCGTGGCCCTTCGACGTGCGGAAGCCAGAGCGTAGTCCTGCGACGGCCCGGCCGCCATACCTGGCGATGGCCCTAGCCCCCGATGTACGCGGCGAGTTCGTCGGGCGTGCCGCGAGGAAATGCTTCCCGGAGATAATCCAGGAACGCCGATACCCGTGCGCTGAGCAGCCGGCGTGTCGGGTAAAGCGCCCAGAGCGCGATGTCGGAGCCATCCACATCGGCCCAGTGCACCAAGGCTCCGGAGGCCAGATCGGGGCTGGCCAGCGAGAGTGGCAGGCGTGCTGCGCCCACGCCGGCACGTACCGCGTCCCGGATCATCACGAGCGACGACAAGCTGAGGACAGGCCTTACGGCCAGGGTGACCGCGCCCGCCGCCGTCTTGAGCGCCCACGCGTCATCGTGTTGAAGGGGGCCGCGAACGACGGCCGGCACGGGTCCTCCATCGGTCGGCCGGGCGAGTTCCGGATGCGCGACGACGACCAGCCGGTCATGCAGGAAGATCCGCCCAATCAGGGTCGCGTCGGGATCCGGATTGACGCGAATGACCAGGTCATAGCCCTCTTCGATCATGTCGACAGGGCGATCTTCCACGGTGATCTCCAGTCGCACATCCGGGTGCCTGAGCGCGAAACCTGCGGCGATCTTCCCCATGGCGGTCTGGGAAAAAAGCAGGGGCGCACTGATGCGCAACCTGCCGCGCGCCGTTCGGCCGCCCGACGCGATCGCGGCGGCCGTCTCTTCCAGTTCGGTGAGCAGGAGGCCGGCTCGTTCGTACAGGGCCCGCCCTTCTTCCGTGAGCTTGAGCGACCGTGCGCCTCTTTCGAACAGACGCAGGTCGAGTCCCGCCTCCAGTTCGGCCACGCGCCGGGACAGGGTGGCTTTCGGGCGGCCGGCTTCGCGGGCTGCTTTTCCGAAGCCTCCATGGCGGGCAACCAGGGTGAAATCGGCGAGGGCGAGGAGGTCCATGGATTGTCTCACTGGTGGGACGACGCGTCCAAGAATAGCGTCTATGCGCACGAAATTGGATCGATAACATGGCCAGCACATTCCCAACCACCTCGGAGAACTGCCATGACCATCCTCATAACCGGTGCCACAGGCCGCGTCGGCCGCCACCTCGTCGATCAACTCGTCAAACGCGGCGCGCCGGTGCGCGTGCTGACACGTGACCCGTCCAAAACAAGCTTCCCTCCTGAAGTGGACGTCGCCAGGGGCGACCTGCTCGACCTCGACGCGGTGCGAGCCGCGCTCCAGGGCGTGCGCACCCTCTTCCTGCTCAATGCCGTCACCGGCGACGAATTCACCCAGGCGATCATTACCCTCAACCTGGCTCGCGAAGCGGGCATCGAGCGGATCGTGTACCTCTCGGTCATCCACGCCGACCGCTTCGTGAACGTGCCGCACTTCGCCGTGAAGTACGGTGCCGAGCGGATGCTCGAACAGATGGGCTTCGGAGCGACGATCCTGCGTCCGAGCTACTTCATCGACAACGAGCTCATGATCAAGGACGCGGTCCTGGAACATGGCGTGTATCCCATGCCGATCGGCAACAAAGGCGTCGCCATGGTCGATGCGCGCGACATCGCCGAGGTGGCGGCACTGGAACTCATCCGCAGGGACCAGGCGGCGACCCGGCTTCCGATCGAAACGATCAATGTGGTCGGCCCCGACACCCTGACCGGCGAGAGCATTGCCGCCATCTGGTCCGAGGCATTGCGCCGCCCCGTCGGATACGCCGGCGACGATCCCGCCGGGTTCGAGCAGACCGCGGCCGCCTTCATGCCGAAGTGGATGGCCTACGAGATGCGCCTGATGGCCGAACGCTACGTCAGCGACGGCATGATCCCGGAGGACGGCGACGTCGAACGCCTGACCGCGATACTCGGCCGGCCGTTGCGTTCCTATCGCGACTTCGTTGCCGAGGTCGCGGCGGCGGGCTGAACGTTTATCATGCGCGGGAACAAGCCAGCCCGACCAGCTGGCTCCGCGCCTTAGACCATGCATGCCGAAACCCGCCGACGCACGCTCTCCCTGCTCCTCGCCCTGGCGCAAGACGAGGGCTACACGCTCACGCCGCTGCCCGACGTCCGCCTGCTTCGTTCCAACCGGCCACTGAGCCGCACGCCTGTCCTGTACGAGCCAGGCATCGTCGTCGTCTTGCAAGGACGCAAGCGGGGCTTCCTCCGTGACGAAACCTTCGTGTACGACGACCAGCAGTACCTTGTCGTCTCCGTGCCCGTGCCGTTCACGATGGAAACGGATGCCTCCGCCGACGAACCGCTGCTGGCGATCTATTTCCGCCTGAACCACGCCGTCGCCGCGGAACTCTGCCTGGAGATCGACGGGCTCCGCGGGCCCTCTTCCGCGGAACCGCGCGGACTTTATGCCTCGCCCATGGAAGACGCGCTCGCTGCGTCCGTCCTGCGCCTCCTCGAAGCCTTCGCCCATCCGCCGGACGGCGAAGTGCTCGGGCCCGCGCTCATGCGAGAAATCTATTACCGCGTGCTGTCGGGCGACCAGGGTGGCTCGCTGCGTGCGGCGCTGTCGCAGCAAGGCAGGTTCAGCATGGTGGCGCGCGCGCTCAGCATCATCCACGGCCGCTACGCGGACGGCCTCACCGTGGACGAGCTCGCCCGCGAGGCGAACATGAGCGTACCGACCTTCCATGCGCACTTCCGTGCCATGACCGGCACCTCGCCGATGCGCTACGTGCAGTCCACCCGCCTTCACCAGGCGCGCCTGCTCATGCTCCGGCAGCATGCGACGGCGGCAGCGGCCGCCGCCGCCGTCGGTTACGAAAGCCCCTCGCAGTTCAGCCGCGAGTTCAAGCGATTGTTCGGGCGTCCGCCCGGCGAAGAAGTCGAGCGGATGAAACGGCACTTCGCCATGCCGGAGCACCTGGTGCCCTCCGGCTACGTGTCCTCGCATTGACCGGCCGGCGATCGATCAACCGTCGGTGCTTCGGCTGAGTTCTTCCCACGTGTCGATGTCCGAAGCAAGGGCAGTGAGCTTGGCCCGTACGAGGGACAAGGCATCGCTGCCGAGCAGCAGGTGTGCCGGCGGCTCGGGAGCCTCGGTGATGGCCAGTATGGCCTTTGCCGCCTTGCGCGGGTCTCCGAGCTGCTTGCCGCTCACTTCCTCGCGGGTGCGGCGAATGGGGTCGAAGAGTGCGTCGTAATCGGCAATGCTGCGCGGCGAGCGCCGCATGGAGCGGCCGGCCCAATCCGTCCGGAAGCTTCCGGGCGCCACGGCGGTGACGTGCACGCCGAAGGCATGGAGCTCCTTGCCCAGCACCTCGCTGATGCCCTCCAGCGCGAACTTGCTGCCGCAGTAATAGGCGATGCCCGGCATCGTGATGTAGCCGCCCATCGACGTGATATTGATGATGTGCCCGCGGCGGCGTTCGCGGAACCGCGGCACGAAGGCCTTGGTCACCGCCACGGCGCCGAACACGTTCACATCGAACTGGCGGCGCATCTCTTCGAGGGGCGATTCCTCGAGGATGCCCTCGTGGCCATATCCCGCGTTGTTAACCAGCACGTCGACCGGCCCGATGTTCGATTCCGCCTCGGCCACGACGCCCGGAATTGCCTCCGTGTCGGTGACATCCAGGATGACCGCAAAAGCCTCGCCCGGGTTCGCAGCGAGGAAAGCCTGCCGCGCCTCCTCGTTGCGGACCGTACCTATGACTCGATGGCCCGTGCTCAGGGCTTCAGCGGCAAGCGCGGCGCCGAAGCCACTGCTCACTCCCGTGATGAAAAACGTCTTCGTGTTCATGATTGCCTCCTGGTCGGGAACGTAGACAATCGTAGGCGCCCTACCGCTGGCGTCCCATGGCCCAGGATATGGATGGCTTGCCCGATCCTATGGCCCGGTCGCCGCCCGCTGGCCCTCACGGCGAGTACTTCGTGAAGACGAAATCGTCCTTGGCAGGCAGCTTCTGGTGGCAGGCGAAGCAGGACTGCGTCAGTGCCTTGCCCGGGTTCGGCTTTCCGTTTTCGAATTGTCCGTAGCCCCATCCACCGGAGCCGGCGTAACGCTTCGAGTCCTTGACGGCGATCTGCACGTTCGTCGGATCGCCGGCGACGAAGGATTGCTCCCGGCCGAAGATGGCGTTGTTGCGAGGGGACGCCTCGTATTTCCAGGCAACGCGCGCGATGATCGAGCCGTCCGGAAAGGGCAAGGTACCGCTGCGAAAGGCCTTCATGGCGATGTCGTTGCCAAGAATGGCCCTTATATCGTTATTGTTGCCGGCCTCGTGCGCCACACTCACCACCTGCCAGTTCCGGTAGCCGGCGGGCAATCTGACGCCGTAGACGGGCGATGCGTCATCACCCGCACGTACTACTGAACACGCTCCGAGTGCCAGCAGAACCAGCAACGATTTACACAGCATGGTGCCCCCTATCCGTCGCTTATTTCAGGCCGTCGTATACGATGCGTGTGAAGAAGTCCGGATCGATCACGAAGTGGCCATAGACGGCATCGTATTTCGCGGTAGGCTTCGCCGCCACCACTTCATCGCGTGATTTTCCCTGCTTCTTCAGGGCCGCCACATTGTCCCGGATGCCGGCGAGCATGTTGCGAAAGTCCCTCAGCTGCTTCTTGGTGCCGACGGGACCGTGGCCCGGGACCAGCATGACGTCGTCATCGACCTGGGCGAGGATCGCGTCGTCGGCCGCGATCATCCCATCGATGCCGCCACCGTTCTCGTTGTCGATGAACGGGTAAACGCCATTCCAGAACAAATCGCCAAGGGATGCCACGTTAGCCTCCTTGAAGACGACGTAAAGATCCGTGTCGGTGTGCGACGGCGGAAGCAGCTTCACGGAGACGGTCTGCCCCGCGAAATGGTAGGTCTTGTCCTTGGAAACGATTTCGGTGGGCACCCCACCCGCCGGCAGTGGCTGGAAGGTGAAGTCCCAGTCGTCTACCCGCGTGACAGTGGAAACGCGACGCGCCGTGCCCGCCGTGCCGACGATGGTGGCTCCGTCCTCGTGAATCCAGGGATTCCCATCAGTGTGGTCCCAGTGGTAGTGCGTATTGACGACGTATTTGACCGGGCCAGGTCCGAGGGCCCGCAGTGCGGCTTCGACACGCGGACGCGATACCGCGATACCGGCATCCACCATCAACTGCCCCTCTTTTCCATTGAGCACCGTGATATTCCCGCCGGACCCGGACAGCATGGTCAACGGACCGCGCAAGCGCGTGCTCTCGATGGGCGTGGTGGCGGCGGCCTGGTTGATCTTGATGACCGGGCTGACCGGTTTCGCCGCCTGGCCAATGGCAGTCGACGAAGCCAGGAGGCCCCCGGTCAGTAGAAGCAGCCATTTGCCCGGAACGGAGCGCATGCACTTGAGGAATATCATGTTGGGATTCCTTATCGGCACCCCGGGTAGGGACGCCCAGCATGGCGACGGGAAATACCGTCGTATTGGTCAGGGCGAGGTCTTTTTGTCTGTACCGATTACCTCACGGCCGGCCGCAAGCCCGCCTCCAGCTGGGTTATCCTTGCCGCCCGCCACGCCACTCGCCCCGCAGGAACAGGAACGCGCCATGCATCTCGAAGTGCTGAAGGTCCGGTTGCACTCGCTCAAGGATTTCGCGAAGCACTATCTGATGATCGTGCTCAGCATCTTGACCGCTCTCGGACTCGAAGCCTGGATCGAACATACGCACCACCGGCACGCGGCCGAGATCGCCAGCGCCGAGATCGAGGCGGAGATCCGGGCCAACCTCGCCGAGTGCGAGGACGATCTGCGCCACGACATGGCCCAGCTGGAGCGCCTCAAGCGTCTCAGGGACGAGGTGAGCAGCGACCTCAAATCAGGCGCCGGCGACGACGCCATCGCCCAGCACGTGCTGAGCGCCACCAAGGACGGCTTCGACCTCGGTCTCATGTTCCCTACCTTGCGCCACGAGGCCTGGGACGTGATGGTGGCGAACCAGTCCGCCGGATGGATCGATCACGACCGGATGCAGAAATATGCCGCCGTCTATGCGAGCCAGAGGGACGTCGACCTGACGATCTCGCGCGACATGGGCGTGCTGATGAACGGCACCGGGCTTGTCGATACCGTCGCCGACCTTCGCACCGACACCGTGCATCCACGCGAATTCCTCCACGTGGCCAGCCAGATGACCGCCATGCTCGAGCAGGCGGTCAACCACCTGCAGATACTTCAGAAACAGCTGGCTGCGGCATTGCCCGAGGCTTCCGGCGGTCACAGCCCTGTGTCGTGAGCCGCTTCGCCACTTAGCAGGGCGGTGCAAGACTCCTCGTGCGGGAAAGGGCAAAGTTTTCCGTCTGTCCGGCTAACCTGAAGGAACCACCCCATGCGCAATGCGATGACCGTCAAGACGAACGCCGGCGAATTCGCCGCCTACGTCGCCCGCCCCGACCGCGACAATGCACCGGTCGTGGTCGTCCTGCACGAAGTCTTCGGAGTGAACGACGATATCCGCCAGACCTGCGAGGCGCTTGCCGCCGAAGGCTTCATCGCCGTGGCGCCGGAGCTGTTCTGGCGGCAACAGCGGGGGGTCGATCTCAGCGTCACCTCCGAATCGGACTGGAAAGCCGGCCTTGCGTTGTACATGGCCTATGACCGCGACAGCGGCGTCGCCGACGTGGCGGCCACCGTCGCGGCGGCACGGACCATGGACGGCGCGAATGGCAAGGTCGCCGTCATGGGGTACTGCCTGGGTGGGCTGATGACGTTCCTCACGGCTGCACGTAGCAAGGTGGACGCCGCCGTCGCCTTCCACGGGGGCGATACCGAGCGCTACCTCGACGAGGCAGGCAACATAACCGCGCCGTTCCTGATGCACCTCGCCGGCGACGACGAGTACATCTCCAAGGACGCCCAGGCGGCCATCGCGGCGGCTTTCGCCGGCCGCCCCAACGTCACCATCCATACCTACCCCGGCTGCAATCACGCGTTCTCGCGGCATGGTGGCGCGCACTACGATGCGGCGGCGGCGGAACTGGCCAACACGCGCACGTGGACGTTCCTCAGGAAGCACCTCACCTGACGCGGTCCTGCAAGCGCCTCCCCTCAGAGGGTCCGGTGCACCGGACCCTGGCAAAGGCACTCGCCGTCTTCGTTCGCGTGGCCTAGCAAGGCGTCGAGCAGGCCGGCGGTCGGTGTCCACTCACCGATCGCCGGGTGGATCAGCATGGCCTTGCGCGCGCCGAGGCGGCTGCCATCGAGCACCGAAGCGATTGCGGCGCGCTCATACGCCTTCACCGAACGTACCAGGCCCGCCACGGCATCGGGCAACGGCGCGAGCCTGCGCGGCTCGATGCTGTCGAGCGAGATATCGCACAAGGTTTCCACCACGTCGGCATCCGGCAGGTCCGGCACCGCGCCACGGTTGCGTGTATTGACCACGATCGGCCCGGGCTTCGCCCCGGTGAGCGCGCTCATCACGTCGATGGCGATGCGGTGGTAGCCGGTGGCAACGCGGAACGGATCGACATCCAGGCTCACTCCCTGGTCGAAGGCCGAGCCGCCTTCCGCCTCGAGCTTCATGTACGAGCCGGAGCGCTGGTTGAGGTAGGCGGCGTAGATGTCCACCGCCTCGTCGCCCTGCCCGGCCGCCAGCCGCGCACTCAGCGTGGCGAACAATTGATCGTTGAGCGTCGCGATCTCCGCGCCGCGGCTGCCGCCCTGGCGGCGCTGGTTGGCCAGTGCGCGCTGGCGTTCGTAATAGAAGAACAGGTACTCGGTGGGGATGAGCCGTAGCGTGCGGATCATGTCCGTATCGAACAGCGGGGCGAGGTACAGGCTGCGCAGCAGCTCGTCGCTGTCGATCAGCGCATCGATCTTTTCCTCGCCGCGTACGCGAACACTGCGCACCCAGCCCAAGTGGTTGAGGCCGACGTAGTCGCACTCCACGGCTTCGAACGGCTCGCCCAGCGCGCGGGCGATGTTGTGGAAGAGTTCCGTGGGCGTGTCGCAGATGCCGACGATGCGCGCCTTGCTGTGATCGCTCACCGCCTGGGTGATCAGGCCCGCGGGGTTGGTGAAGTTCACCAGCCACGCGTCCGGTGCAAGCCGTTCGACCAGGCGGGCCTGTTCGATTGCGACGGGAATGGTGCGCAGGCCCATTGCCACCCCGGCAGGGCCGGTGGTTTCCTGCCCGGAGTAGCCGTGCTCGATCGCCACGCGCTCGTCGGCGGCACGGCCGGCGATGCCACCGATACGGATGCTGTTGAGGACGAAGTCCGCGCCCTCGATCGTATCCTCGATCGACGTGGCACCGCGCAGGCGCAATGGGCCACCGCCACGGCGGATGATCGCCTTGCCGAGCTCCACCATGACCCCCAGGCGCTCCGGGTCCGGATCGTAAAGCACCATTTCGGCGGCGCCGAGCGCTTCCGCGGCTTCATTCACGCCAAACACGACCAGCGGCGAGCGAACGCTGCCGCCTCCCACCAGGGCGATCTTACGATCGGTACGTCTGTTCACGAAGGGTCCTCAATTGGGGGGAATGGGGTAGTGCCGCGAGGGCCCCGGCGGCCGTGCTGCACAGGGCGCCGCAGATGCAGGCACGCTCGAGCGCGGAGCCAAAGGGTTCGCCGTCGAGCCAGGCATCGATCAGGCCCGCGTTGAAGGCATCGCCGGCTCCGGTGGTATCCACCACCTCGATCGACGGCGGTGCCACGCTGCTGAGCACGCCACCGGTCACCGCGATGGCACCCTGCGCGCCGCGCTTCAGCACTGCGCGGGGCAGCTGGTTATCCAGCGCCCATGCGATGTAGGCCTCGGGGCTCGTCTCGCCACAGAGCAATCCGGCCTCGGTGGCATTGGGCAGGAACAGATCGACCTCGCGGCAGGTAGCGACGTTCGCCGGGTCGCGCAGCCAGCCGGGCGCATGGCCCACATCGAGCGATGTGGTGCATCCGGCAGCACGGAGCAGTGGCAGCACGGTCGCAGCCAGTTCGCGCGCCAGCGGCATCGCGAAATGCACGTGGCGCGCCGCAGCGAGATCGGCGACGACGGCCGGGACCGCCAGCAGCTCCGCCAGCCCGCGGTTTGCACCGGGGTGGGTGAAGAACGTGCGGTCGTCGCGCATGGAGACGCTGACCGTGATGCCGGTGCCGTCGTGCGCCAGGCGAATGCCGTCCATGCCGACGCCGAACTCGCCCAGGCGGCGTTCGAACCAGTCGAAGTCGGCGTCGCCGATCAAGCCGATGAGGCGCACCCGGCGACCGAGCCGCGAGAGGCCGCAGGCCGTGTTGACGCTGCCGCCTCCCAGTTCGCGCAGGTAATCTTTCGCGATCACTTCCTCGCCGGGACGTGGCCAATGGGGAAAGCCGGTGAAGACGTGGTCGGCGAATATCTCCCCGACGACCGCGACCTCCCAGGGCTTCAGTGAGGGAACGGCCACGTGCGGGTTCTCCGTGCCTGCCAAAGGAAAAGGATGCTGCCCGCCGCGATGGCGACGATGGCGGTCAGCATGGTCGAAACGCCACTGGTGGCAACGAGGTAAAGCCAGCCGGCCACGCTGATCGCGATGGGCAGTGGATACAGGGGCATGCGGAACGCATCGGCGATGCGCGGACGGCGACGCAAGGCCACCACCGCGAAACACTGGGCGATGTACTGGAACAGGATCTGCACCACCATGAGCATGCTGATCAGCTTCTCCAACGAGAGGAAACAAGCCAGCGCGGAAGTGATGCCGACGAACAACAGCGACACCGTGGGAAACCCGTCGCGCGGATGCAGGCGGGCAAACGGCTTGAAGAACTGCCCATCCGCGGCGGCGGCATAAGGTACGCGGGAATACCCGAGCAGCACTACCAGCGCGGAACCCCAGCTGGCGACAAGGATCAGCACCACCGCGACCGTGCCGCCCCAGGCACCGTGCACGGCCTGCATCATATCGGCCACCACCGCCTTGGAATGCGCCGCTTCCTCCCACTGCAACACGCCGAGGATGCTGACGTTGAGGCCGAGGTAGAGCACGGCCACCACCGGGATCGAGACCAGCACGGCCATCGGGATGGTGCGCCGCGGTTGCCGCATCTCGCCGCCGAGCATGCACACGTTGTTATAGCCGCCGTAGTCATACACCGCGATCAACGACACCGCGCCGAGGCCAAGCCAGAACCCTTTACCCGACGACACCGGCGCATCCATGAACTGCCGTGCCGTCGCCGTGTCGAAATGGGTAATCCCGGTGAAGACGATCCAGACCGCGGCCGCCACGACGGCCACGGTCACCACCAGCGACAGCTTCTGGATGTCGCCGACCTTGCGGTAGAGGATCGCCGTATTCAGCAGGCACAGGACCGCCGCGATGAGTACGTGAGCGCCGTTGCCGAGCGAGGGCACCAGATAGCCCGCGTACTGCGCAAAGCCCACCGCTGCGGAACCGATCGACAGCGGCGCCGTGAGCAGGGTCTGCCACAGGTACAGGAAACCGAACAGCCGCCCTGCCCGCTCCCGGCCATAGGCCTCGCGCAAGTAGTGATAAGGGCCACCCGATTCCGGGATCGTCGAACCCAGCTCCGCCCACACGAGCCCGTCGCACAGGCAAAGCAAGGCCCCGGCGATCCAGCCCAGGAACACGGCCGGACCGGCCAGCGCGGAAAGCGCAAGCGGGATGGTGACGAACGGCCCGATGCCGATCATGTTCAGCACGTTGGCCGAAAGGCCGCCCCAGAACCCGATCGCCCGGGGCGGCGCGTCCGCCACCGCCCGCCTGTCGCCTCCGCGCCATCCCGTCATGCATACGCTCCCGCTCAGAACGAGTACTTCACGGTAACCAGCGCCGTGCGGCCCGCATCGACGATATCCGAATTGGCCAGGCTGTAACGGCCGATGTGCGACCAGTACTGGTATTGCCTGGTCAGGTTGCTGACCTGCAGGTCGAACTGGAGGCCGTTCTCCATGGCATAACCGACATGCAGGTCGACGCGGCGGATCGGCCGCAGCCACAGGTCGTCCCACGGCGCTCCCTGGTTGAGGAAATCGTACGTGGAGATGAACGAGCCGGTGTAGTGATAGCTCAGGTTCACCGAGAAGCCGTGCTTTTCGTAGAACAGCTCCGCATTGGCCATCGTACGCGGCGCCTGCTGCAGGCGCTCGTTCGCGAAACCCTCGCGGCCCAGGTCCACCCGCGAGTTCTGCTTGGTGGCATTGACGCTGAAACCGAGGCCGTTCCAGGCCCCCGGCAGGTTCTCAAACTTCTGCCGCACGGTGGCTTCGATGCCGTACACGCGGCCGTCGCCGCCGTTCGTCGGCGTCTTCGTCAGCACCGTGCCCACGCCCGAGGTGTTCGGGTTGGCCTGCCCACCGCCGCTGTCGTAGATGTAGTCGCGCAGCTTCTTGTAATAGCTGGTGAGCGAAAAGAAGCCGCCGCTCTCGGTGGTCCATTCCGCACCCAGGTCCACATTGGTGGCCTTGATCGGATCCAGGTCCGGGTTGCCGCGGGTGATCGTGGTCACGCCGTTGGAGACGCTGATCTGCTCGCCGCCACCGAGCTGGACGAATGCCGGCCGTGTATAGCTCTGCCAGATCGCTCCGCGGAACACCACGTTGCCGCCCGGACGGTAATTGATGAACAGGCTGCCGAGCGGTTCGTTGTAGATGGTGCGGTTGTTCGAGAAGTAGCCCGGCAGCTCGTTGCCGTCGGAATCCTGCGGCGTGGTCCAGAAGGTATTGTGGATGGACGTATGCTCGAAGCGTACCCCGGGGATGATCTCCAGCGGGCCCTGCTCGATCGTCGCCATGGCATAGGCCGCGGAAACCGCTTCGGTACCGCGCATGGTGTCGCAGTTGAAGTTGTTGTAGTCGAGCTGGCTGCAGGTATCCAGGTCCGAAGGCTGTACATGCGCATCGATCAGGGCGGCGACGGCGGCCCGGCTCACGTCCGGGGTCCTCCACGCGTATTTGCCCGGGAAGATCTGGTTGTAATAGCCCTTGAAGATGCCGAGATCGTCCAGCGTGGTGGTGCCGTCGTTGATGCCGCCCGTGCTCCAGTCGCGATTGGTGAACTCGCGCGAGCTGTCGCTGTACTTCACGCCGAACTTCACCGACTGCACCGGACCGTCGTCGAAGTCGTAACGCAGATCGAGCTTGGCGCCGCCACGCTTCTGGCCGGAGCGGATACGCGTGACCTCACCGTAATCGTTGGCCCACATGTTCTGTATGTTGTTGACCGAGTTCAGCAGCGCCGGGGTCAGTACCGGATAGGGGAAGTGGCTGCCGCCGTAGGAGAGCAACGAACTCTGGTTGTAGGCGAAGTTATCCTGCGAGTACTTGTCCTCGCGGCCGTCGATCTCGACATGTTCGGGACGGTCATTGCGGCCGATGCTCCAGAACACGTTCGGCGAAATCGTCCAGCCCCCTGCGGTCTTGTCCGCGCCGAACTGGATGGTGGCGAGGTCGGCCCGCTCGGGATTGGTTTCGAACCAGAAACGGTTGGCGATGCGGCCGATGTTCGGCGAGTAGACGCCCGGGGTCGCCGTGGGCACGTAGGTGACGTCCTGCGGCAGCAGCTGGTTGTACGTGGTGTTCTGTTCGGTCAGCGCATAGGCGTAAGACAGCTTCGCATAGGCGCGGAAGGTGGGATCGATGTTCCAGTCGAAGGACATGTTGCCGCCGTAGCGGCGCTCGAATCCCGAGGCGATACCGACATTGGTGCCGAGGCTGGTGAGGTTGTGCTGCGGATCGTAGCCAGGGGCGTTGTCGCCTGTCGCGGTGGCATGCAGGAAGGCCCAGGAACCGTCGTTGCTTGCGCTTTCCGCCGCGCCGACCTCGCTGTTGGCGATGTTGCGGTAGTCGTAGTAGGCGCTGACATAGAAGCCGAACTGCTTCTCTGCACCGAACTTGCCCTGCAATTCGCCGGCGAGGCCACCGCCCAGGCCGCTGCCACCATAGTCGCGGGCACGGCTCTCGCTGCGGCCACTGGCCGTCACACTGCCGCTGAAATCCTTCTTGAAATCGAATGCGCTGGGCGTGCGGAAATCGATGGTGCCGCCGATGGCGTCGCCATCCATGTCGGCCGTCGAGGTCTTGTTGAGCACGATGGTCTGCAGGCCCGACGGCGGCAGCAGGCTGAGCTGCACGCTGCGGCTGTACGGCATGCCCTGGGCGACGTTGCTGCCGTTCACCAGGTTCACGTTGTACTCCGACGGCAGGCCACGCACCGAGGCGAACATGCCCTCACCGCGCGCCGCACCGTCCACGCCACCGAAGTATCCGGTGCCGGTAGTGGTCACGTTCACGCCGGACATCAGGCCCAGCGCTTCGGCCACGTTATGCACGGCGGTGTGCTGCAGGTCGTTGGCCGAGAGCACGTCCACGGTATTGACCGAGTCCATGCGGATGCTCGTCGCTTCGTAGCGATTGGCCACGACGCTGAGCGCCTTCATCTGCACCACCTTGTCCTTGTCGCTCTTGTCTTTCCCGGTCTTGTCCCCGGCCGCCGCCGGCGGATCCGCGCTCGGCGCCGCCTGTTGCGCGAACGCCGGCGCGCCAAGGAAACCAAAGGCCGTACATATGGCCAGGACAAGCGCCTTCTTCGTCAGATCATGGTTGTTACGCACAATGCACCCCACCCCGAAAGTGTCGCTGGAGACAGCACGAGACCCTCCGCCGCGTGCTGCGGATATGCTGACCAGCGACCTTCGACATGCACGGACGTCCCGACGACGGTGAGGGCCGCTATCAGGCGAACGTCATGTCACGGCCGCGCGCGAACGCGGCCCATCAGGAAGGGATGCCGATCAGGACAACGGATCAGCGGTTATGGCGGGGCGGCGAATAGCCGGCGAGGGACTTGCCTCGCGAACGCAGGGCGCTGAGCTTGGCGCGGGAAAGGATCCGCTGGCCGTCGGCCTGCACGAACGGGAAAGACGGCTCCGCCATGGCGCAACCCGGGTGTGCGGGATTGTGACTGCGGTGTCGCATGGTGACCCTCGCGGAAGACACCGCGTGCGATGGCGACGCGGTGCTTCCTCAACATATAGCGCACCGTAAAAAGCGCGTCAATAAGCGGGTTTTGGCGGGAGTTCCTGCTGCGAAGCAGCAATCCGCACGCGTCACCAGCGCATGCGGAAGCCCAGGTTTCCATTCAGCGCGTGGCTGTCGCCGAAGTGCGACAGGCCCGTGCTCGCCTGCACCTCGCCGTACACCGAATATCTCCCGCCGGCCCAATCGAGACTGGTGCCGAGGCCGAAGCCGCCCCAGGTGCTCTCGTTGCGCGTGGTGAAGTCGGTTCCTGCCACGTCCACGCGTGCAGCGTCCTTGGTGGTCTTGTAGACGTTCGCGATGGCGTAGATGTGCGAGGCCATGGGACCGGCAGCTCCCTGCCAGGTGCGGTCGTAGTCGATGGCGAGACCGCCGCGCGCGGTGAGCGCCTTGCCCTCTTGCAGTGACACGCGGGCGCCGAACGCATCGTTGAAACTGTCGAAGCGCGCGCTGCCGTAGCTCAACTGCGCCTGCGGAATCGCCCACAGGTGGTCGCCCAGGCCGAAGCGCTGGCCCACTTCCACGCCCAGCGCATAGCCATGGCCCTTGTTGCCGTCTTTCAACGACTGGCCGAGCGTGGTGGAGCGCAGGTCGGTGTCGAACTGCGTGGCGCGCAGCTGGCCGTCCACGTACAAGCCCTGGTCGCCGTACCAGGTGAGGGATGCGCCCACGCCGTAGTCGTCGGTCTTGATCCGGCCCTGGCCGTACACCGAGTGGACGTCCGAATGGTTGCGTCCGTATTGCAGCGTGACGCCACCGACGAGCTTGCCCGCTTCGCCCTCGCCCAGCACCGTATCGATGCCGGCCTCCGCGGACCAGGTCGAGACCTCGTAATGCGTCCCGCTGGTGGATGTCTCCGGCTTGAGCGTCTGGTCGCTTCCTTGCACGCGTATCCACAAGCCTTCGCCGGGCGTCATCTGTCCCGCCGCCTGGCTGTTCGACCACTGGCGCTGGCCTGTGCGCTCGGCCAGCGTGTCGATCTTGTTGAGCTGCTGGAGCACACCCGCGTACGCCTCGTACAGCGGCACGCCAGGCTGGTACAGCGGCTGCACCGGTTCGGACGGCCCGGATGGATTGGACGGATTGGTGGGACCGTCACCACCGGCCGGCGTGGTGAGCGCCGAACGGAGGTACCAGTCGCCATCGGCCGTACTGGCTCCGTCCTTGTACAGCCGATACGCATAGGCACCGGCCACCACGGCCTGCTGGCCCTGGAACACGTAATCCCCTTGCAGCGAGAACCTGCCGTTGGACTGCCCCTGCACGTCGATCACCTTGATACCGTTCGCAGTCGGTGCACCTGTACCGCCCACGTTGCTCACCTGCAACACGGTATCGCCCGAAGTGTTACCGGCCACCACCAGCTGGTCGGTTACCGAATCGTCCGCACCCAGCACGGTGTTGAATGCCAAAGTGCCACCTTGCCCCACGTAGTCGCCGGCGACCGTCAACGTCGTGCCGGGAACGCTGCCGAAATTCACGCGGCCCGCATTGGCGAGCGAAGCGACGTGCTGGGAATGGCCGCCCAGATCGAGCGTGCCGCCGCCCTGGACGGCAAACGCGGACGAGGCGCTGAACGCGTCCGCGACGCTGGCGGCGAGCGTGCCGCCAGCCACGGTGGTCGCGCCGCCGTAGGACGACTGGCCGCCGAGCGTGAGCGTGCCTTCGCCCGCCTTGGTCAGGCTGCCGGCACCGCCAACGGGCCCGGCCAGCTGCAGTTCCGTGCCGCCATCCGTCTCGATGGTCGCATCGCCCCCGAGGCCAACACTGCGCTGGGTGAGGAAACTCCCCGTCGTGTGCAAGGTGGCGTTATCGATGGAAAGCGCGCCGCTCGCGTGACCCAGGTTTCCGTCATTGGCCACCTGCAAGGTACCGGAACGCACTTCGGTGCCACCCGAGTAGAGGTTGGCTCCCTGCAGCACCAGCGTGCCGAGATCGTCCTTCACGAGCAGGCTGCTGCCGTCGATGACGGCGTCGATCGTCGCTGTCATGCCGCTGCCCGCAGCCGTGCCGTCGCCTACGCGAATGGACGAAGCACCACCGGTCAGGGTCAGGTTTCCACCTGTGATGCGATAACCGTCGGACTGGAACTGCAGGCCCGACGCGGTGACGCCTCCGCGGCTGTCGTCCACCGTGACCGTTCCTCCGCTGCCGCCGAACACGGCGAACGAGCCGTTGCTGTACGGCGCATTGATCGCACCGCTGGCTTCGGTCCAATAGTCGTTGTCAGCAAGACGCCATGTGCCGTTGCCGCCGGCGATCGCCCCGTCGTTGGGGCTGCCCGGGCCGTCCCAGAAAGACAGCGACAGGCCAGCGGTATTGACGAGGTTCACCTGCCGGGCAATCGAGGTCTGCACGAAAGCATCGGCCGGGGGGTCACCGAGGCTCAGGCCGTTGTCGACAAGCGCGCCGTCGTAGCTGAAGAGGCGATACACGCCCGGACCGAAACTGCCGCCCGGGGTGGCGGAGACATTCAGCGAACCGTCCAGCGTAAGGTTGCCGTGGACCACGGTGAGGTCGTTGAGCGAACCGCCGGCCGTGCCCGCCTGGCCGAGCTGGTAGGCCAGCACGCTGTTCGCGCCAAGGGTGAGGTTGCCGCCGATGGTAAGCGTGCCTGCCGTGCCGGCGGCCGCGCCGGGGCTCAGCGTGCCGCCGTCACCCACCGTCACGTCGCCACCGATGGTTCCCGCGCCGCCAAGCGTGGCACCGCTGGCGACCGTCGTGGGCCCGGTGGCGCCCGACTGATCGCCGTTCACCAGCAAGGTGCCCGACTGCACGACGGTGGTACCTGCGTAGGTGTTGGCAGCGGTGAGCACCGTGGTGCCGCTGCCCTTTTGCAGCAGGCTGCCGCTGCCCGACACCACACCGTCGAAGGTGTAGGAATCGGAGCGGTCGAAGGCAAGCGTGCCCTCGTTCGCCACGTCGCCCGAGATCGAACCGCCGGCACCGCCCTCGCCCAGCTGCAACACGCCGCCGGCAATGGCCGTACCGCCGGTATAGGTGTTCTCGCCAGCCAGCACGAGCGTGCCGAGGTCGGACTTGGTCACGCCGCCGGTTCCGGTCAGCACCGAGGCGATGGTAGCCGTCATGCCCGTACCGTCCGAGGTGCCGTCGCCCACGCGGATGACGGCCGGCACGGCATTCAACGCGATGGCATCGCCCTCGACGCGATAGCCGTCTGCCGCGAACTGCATACCCGAACTGGTGACGGCGCCAGGGACGCCGTCCACGGTAACAGTGCCTCCCGTGCCGGCGAAGATGGCGAAGTCGCCGTCGTTGTAGGCAGCGTTGACGCTGCCGTCGCCGGACGTCCAGTTGTCGTTGCCGGAGGAGTTCTGCCAGATCCCGTCGCCACCGAGCACCTGGCCGTCGCCGCGGCCCCCGTTGCCGTCCCAGAAGTTAACGGAGAGGCCGGCGGTGTTCACCAGGTTGACCTGGTGCGCGATGGCCGTCTGCAGGAAGTAGTTCGGCGTGGGAACCGTACCGATGGTCAACCCGTTGTCGGTCAATCCACCGGCGTAACCGATGACGCGGTAGATGCCGGGATCGAACGACCCGCCCGAAGAGACCGACACGTTGAGCTGGCCAGCCAGTGTCAGGTCGCCGCCCACCTGCACCAGATCGTTGAGCGGACCGCCCACCACCCCGGCCTGTCCCAGGTTGACGTCCAGATTGGAACCACCCCCGAACGCAAGGCTACCGTTAATGCCGAGCGTGCCCGGCACACTGCCGGCGTCGCCAGGGGCGAGCGTACCAGCGACTGCGACATCGCCGCCGAGCACGCCCTTGCCACCCAGCGTGGCCCCGTTGTCGACTGAAGCGGTACCTGTGGCGGCGGACTGGTCCCCGTTGACGATGAGGCTGCCCGTCCGCACGGCGGTCGGCCCGCCGTAGGTATTGTTGCCGCTGAGCACGACGGTGCCAGTGCCCTGCTGCTCCACCGCGCCCGTGCCGGAGACCTGCCCGGCGAAGGTGTAGGTATCCGCACGGTTGAAAATCAGCGCTCCGTTATCGACGATGTTGCCGCTGACCGAACCAGCCGTGCCGCCGTCGCCAAGCTTGAGGTTGCCGTCAGCGATCGTGGTGCCGCCGGTGAACGCATTGTCGGCCGACAGGACCAGCGCACCGCCGCCCGATTTCGTGAGCGCGCCGGCGCCGCCGAGCGCGCCGGCGAGCGTGAGATCACCCACCGTTGCGAAGGTACCGCCGGCAGCCCCGAGCGTGACGCTGCGGGACGAGCCGAACGTGGCCGTATTCAGCAGCGTGCCGCCATCGAGCGTGAGGCCGCCGGTCGCGGTGCCGAGATTGCCGTCGCTGGAAACGGAGACCGTGCCCCCGTCGATCGCCGTACCGCTGGCATAGGTATTGGCGCCGCCGAGGGTCAACGTGCCGGTGCCGGTCTTGGTAAGGCCGCCCGCGCCACCGATCGCGCCGTTGAGCGCGAGGTCGTCACGCGTGTCGAAGGTGGCGCCTCCCTGGTTGATCGTCACGCCGCGCCCGGTGGCGAATGCACCGGTGTTGCGCAACGTGCCGCCATTGAAGGTGAGCCCGCCCGCCGCGTCGCCGAGATTGCCGTCGCCTGCCACCTGCAGGGTACCCGCGTTGACGGTGGTGCCACCGGTATAAGAGTTGCTGCCGCCCAGTACGAGCGTGCCCAGGTCGTCTTTCACCACACCGTTGACGCCGGCGAGCGGCGCGTCGATGGTGGCGGTCATGCCTGCTCCCGCCGCGGTACCGTCGCCGACGCGGATGATGTTGGTCGTCGAACCGGCCAGGGTCAGGGATGCGCCCGTGATGGTGTACCCATCCACCGCGAACTGCATGCCGGAGCTGGTCGGGGTGCCCGCCGTATGGTCGACGGTGACCGTGCCAGGCGTGCCGGTGAAGATGGCGAACTGCCCGTCCGCATACGGCGCGTTGAACTGGCCGGTCTGTTCCGTCCAGTTGGCGTTGCCTCCCGAGCCCTGCCACAGGCCGTCGCCCCCGTCGACCGTGCCGTTTCCGTGGCCTGCCGTGCCGTCCCAGAAATTCAGCGCCAGGCCGCTGCTGTTGAGCAGGTTCACCTGGTGCGCCATCGAGGTCTGCACCTGGTAGGCCCCCGCTGGTGTACTGCCCAGTGCCAGCCCTCCGTCCGTCAGCGCACCGTCGTAACTGATGATGCGGTAGAGACCAGGGCCGAAGCTGCCACCCGGCGTGGAGCTCACGTTGAGCGTGCCGTCGAGGGAAAGATCGCCGTGCACCACGGTCAGGTCATTGAGGGTACCGCCCACCACGTTGGCCTGGCCGAACTGGTAGTTCATCGCCGCGCCGGCACCCAGCGCCAGGCTGCCGTTGATCGCGAGCGTTCCCGCGCCGCCTGCGTCACCCGGATTCAGCGTGCCCCCGTCGGCTATCGTCACGCTGCCGCCGATCGTGCCCATGCCGCCCAGCGTGCCGCCGCTCTGCACGGTGGTGGCGCCGGTCGCTGCAGACTGGTCGCCGTTGATCAGCAGGGTGCCCGCTTCAACCGTAGTGGCGCCCTTGTACGCATTGGCCGCGGTAAGAATGGTGGTGCCGCCACCCCGCTGCGTCACCGCACCGGCGCCGGAGATGAGGCCACCGAAGGTGTAGGCATCGGAACGGTTGAAGGCGAGCGTGCCGTCGTCCGTCACGTCGCCGAGGATGCTGCCGTTGGCCCCGCCGTTGCCCAGTTGCAACGTGCCCGCGCCGATACGGGTGCCACCGGTATAGGTGTTGGCGGCGGTGAGGGTCGTGGTGCCGGTGCCTTGCTGCACTACGTTACCGGCGCCTGAAATGGTCCCGCCGAGGGTGAACGCGTCGGAGCGGTCGAAGGCCAGCGTGCCCGCTGCGTTGATGATGTTGGCGCTCGCGATGGAGCCACCGGCGCCACCGTTCCCGAGTTGCAGGATGCCGCCGTTGATGACGGTATTGCCGGTATACGTGTTGCTGCCGGTGAGCGCCCATGTGCCCGTGCCGTTCTTGGCCAGGGTGGTGATGCCGCCTGCGCCGTCGATGATGGTTCCGCCCATCACGTTGAGGCCGGTGTTCGTACCGCCCAGCGCGAGCGTGCGGTTACCGATGCCGCTGTACGCGGCGGAGCCGGTGTTGCTGAAAACTATCGCGCCCGTGCCCGACGACTCGATGAAGCTCACGCCGGCGGAAAGCGTGAAGAGGCGGTTGGTGGTGTCGCCGCTGCCGGTGTAACGCAGCGTGGAGCCACTGCCGATCACGAGGTTGCCCGCTGCGCCGGAAGACGCGCCGATGCTGCTGGCCTGGTTGGCGTCGGCTAGCTTGTCCACGCCCAGCACGCCACCGGCGATGGTCGTGGCGCCGGTGTACGTGCTGTTCGGGTTCTTCAGGATCCAGGTGCCTGCGCCGGTCTTGCTCAGCGAGGTCTTTCCAGTGCCGTTGTCGGTGATCTGGAGCGCAATGCTGTTGTCGGCCGTGTTCGCGCCCGTGAGCGTCACCGTCTGTGCCGACCCGGGGTTGCTGAAGGCGACCGCACCGGTATTCGTGAAATTCAAGGCGCCGGTGCCTGACGCATCCAGTGCGCTGGCGGCTGACGCCCCGAGGGTGAACAGGCGATCGGTGCTGTTGCCCGTACCGAGGTATTGCAGCGTCCCGCCGTTGAGCACGAGGTTGCCTGCCCCGCTGCCTGACGCGCCGATCGAACTGGCGAGGTTGCCGTTGGCAAGCGAGTTCACTGCCAGCGTGCCGCCATTGACGACGGTCGAACCGGTATAGCTGCTGGCCGTTCCCGAGAATGTCTGCGTCCCGCCCCCGTTCTTGACCAGACCACCGGTTCCGCTGATGGCGCCGCCGAAGGTCATGCCTAGCCCGTTGCCGTCGAGTCCGCTGCTGAGTGTCAGCGTCGCGCTGCCAAGCTGCACATCGCCGCTTCCGCTGAGGGCGGCCACGGTATTGCTGAGGTTGGCGAGGCTCAGCGTGGCTCCCGCGTTGACGGTCATCGGGCCGGTGCCGAACGCATTGGTCGACCCGGCCTCCAGTACGCCGGCAAGAACGCCCGTGCCGTTGCCGTAAGTGTTGCTGCCTGACAGCACGAGTTTGCCGGCGCCGCTCTTGACGAACGACCCGGCTCCCGTGACCGCGCCGCCAAAGGTCAACGTCGTGCCCGAATTCTGCACGCCTATCACGCCATTGACCGCGCCAGGCATCGAGAATCCGCGATCGATGCTGACACTGGGGCCCGTGTAGTTCAGCGTACCGTTGATGAAGACGAGGTTGGTGGATGCACTGCCCGAAGCGCCGATGTCGCTCGCGGCACCACCGTTGGCCAGGCAGCCCACGTTGAGGGTCGTACCGCTGCCGATCGTGGTCGCGCCGGTATAACTGTTGCCGCACCCGCTGAACGTCTGCGACGCCGTACCCGGCTGGATGCTGACGCCGCCTGTCCCGCTGATGATGCCGGAGAAGCTGCCGCTGCCATTGGTCGACAGCGTGCCGCTTCCAAGGAGCACGTTTCCGCCACCGTTGAGGCCGCTCATCACCGTGCTGAAGCCGTTGAGGTTCAGCGTCCCGCCGGTGTTCACGGTCATCGGACCCGTACCGAAGGCGCTCGCCGATCCGGCCTGGAGGGTGCCGCTGCTCACGGTCGTCCCGCCGCTATAATTGCTGGCCCCGGACAAGATCAAGGTTCCGGCGCCATTCTTGGTCAGCGAGCCCGCGCCAGTGGCCACGCCACTCACGGTCAACGTCGCGGTGTTCTGCGCCACGTCGATCGCACCACCACCCGTACCCAGCGTGAAGCCGCGATTGGTGCTCGAAGAGATTCCGGTGTACTCGAGTTCGCCGCCGTTCTGCATCACCAGGTTGGAAGAGGCGCTGGGCGCCGCGCCGATGCCGCTGTTGATCCCACCGTTGGCCAGGGTGCCGACGGCGAGCGTGCCCTGCGCGATCGTGGTGATACCCGTATAGGTGTTAGCGGGATTGGACAGGGTCAGGGTACCCAAGCCCGTCTTCGTCAATCCGGCATTGTCCGGACTCGCGACGACGCCCGAGAACCCAAGGTTCGTGCCTGCAAGGGTGACGTCGACGGTATCCGCGGTAACGGCGCCGTTCGTGGTGAGGGTGAAGCCGCGGTCGCTCGATGCGGAAGTGCCGGTATAGCCCAGTGTGGCGCCCTGCAGCACCAGGTTGGAAGACGCGCTGCCCGATGCGCCGATGGCACTGGCCACACCGCCATTCGCGACGCTGTTGATGGACAGCCTGCCTCCGCTCACCGTGGTCGCGCCGGTATAGCTGTTGGCGCCGGACAGGGTTACCTGCCCCGCGCCGGACTTGGTGAAGCTTGTGGTACCACCCGCGGCATCGACGATGGTCGAGGCGACGGTGAAATTGCCGGAGCCGTTCTGCAGGATACCGAGCGTGCCGCCTGCCGCCGCTCCCGTCAGTTGCCCGCCGGTGATCGTATCGGCGTTGCTTCCCACGGACTCGGAAACGATGATCGTTCCGTCGACGCCCAGCGTATTCCCCGTGCCGATGGTGACGGTCGACGGCGCCGCGGCCGTGTACTTCAGGCCGCCCAACTGGACACTGCCCGCTACGGTGCCGGTATACGGAGAGTTCGCGGTGCCGGCGGTGTCACTGACGACGTCGCCGTTGAGCCATGTGGCTGCGTTGTCCTTCGTCGCATAGCTCGTGCGGGCCACGATATTGCCGACGCCGTCCACCTGTGCGTAGTCGGTCACGGTCCCGCTGGTTACCGTGGCCCAGCCACCAAGCGAAGTGCCCACCGTCGTCGTGATGTTGCCGGTGGTCGGCAGGACGAAATTGATGAGCCCCGCGGTCCAGTCGATCGGACCGAGTTGGATGGCGACATTGCCCGCCCCCTTGATCGTGTTGCTGCCGCCAGTGATGTGGCTGGCCGCGAACGTCTGGCTCTGTCCAGCGGAACCGGTCACCGCCAGCGTGCCGCCTGCCATGTTGAGCACGGACACGGCGGAGAGGATGTTGCCCGCAGGGGCTCCGCCCGCGGTGAAATCCAGCGCGAGGGTTCCGCCGCCGATACGCGTGACTCCGCCATAGGTATTGGTGCCCGTCAGCGTCTGCGTGCCCGCGCCGAGCTTGGTCAATCCGCCGCTGCCGGTGATGCTGCCGCCGAAGGTGGTATTGCCGGATGCAGGATTGACGGTCAGCGTGCCGCTACCGAGGGCGATGGCGCCGCCGCTGCCGGCCAGGCTCGTGGCCGTCAGGTTGAAGTTGTTGAGGTCGAGCGTTCCGCCGCTCACAGCGACCGCCGTCGTCGTGCCGAAGGCCGACGCGCTACCGGCGCGCAACGTGCCCCCGGTCACCGTCAATCCGCCGGTCCGGGTGTTCGTGCCCGTGAGCTGCCACGTACCTGCACCATTCGACGCGATGGTGCCCGCGCCGGATATCGTGCCGGACCACGTGTTGCTGCCGGCGAAGCTGCCACCGAGGTTCAGCGTGTCGTTAGCGACACCACCGGCGCCGAAGCTCGTCGCACCGCTGAGCGTCAGTGGACCCGTCCCGTCGTTGTTGAGCGACGCGTTACCGTCCACGGCCCAGCTTCGGTTGCTGGAGGATCCAGCCCCACCGTAACTGAGCACGCCGCCGTTGCCCAGGCTCACGACGTTGCCGGCACCCAGCGAGCTGGCCGCGCCGCTATTGGCTAGCGTGTTCGCCTTGACCGTGACCGCACTGAGGCCGGTTGAACCGGTGAAGGTGTTGGCGTCCCCAAGCGTGATGGTACGGGCGCTGCCGCCACCCGAAAAGCCGACCACGCCGGTCGTGCCGCTGATCGGCCCCAGCAACGCAAGATCGGCGGTGGTGGCGCCGAAACTCACGCCGACGCCGGCGGAACCATTCGTGACGATACTTCCGCGCAGCGTGAGTGTCCCACTGCCGTTGTTCTGGAAGCCCAGATTGCCGCCGGTCGTGGGCATGAGCCAGTCGCGGTTGGAATCGCTACCGGTACCGGTATACGACACGGAGCCAGACGAACCGTTGATGCGCTCGACGTTAATGATACCGACCGTCGGGTCACTCGCTGCACCGAGGGCGCTCGCTTGTCCGAGGTTTCCAACAGAGCTGAAGGTCAATGCGTCGCCGCTACTGATCCTGAGGATGGTCTTGCCGGTATAGTCGTTCCCGTCATTGGTCAAGGACGTGCGGAGGGCTGTGAGTCCGCCGGCACCCGAGTAGTGGGTCGCTCCCGCTCCCGCGCCGGTGACGGTGACCGTGTCGGTAGGCTGACTGCCGGCACCGAGCAGGACGGTGCGTCCCGCCGCCAGCGCACTGTTGAGCGTCAGCTGCGACCCCGCGGTGGCGAGGACGCGATTCGCGGCCGCTCCGAGCGAGGCGTCATTACCTACCGAGAGGATCGCACCGCTCCCGACGTTGACGTCGCCGGTAAATGAACTGGCGCCATTGAGTGCCAGCGTGCCTGCGGAGACGTTGACGCCCCCGCTGAACGTATTCGCACCCGAGAGGGTCAGGGTGCCGGCGCCAGCCTTGGTGAGCCCTGCGGAGCCGGCAATGACGGATGCGATTGAGGCGGTACCCGTCGTTCCGGTGACCGAAATAGTCGGACTTGCACCGGCAAGCGTCAGCGTACCGCCGGTCAGCGAATAACCGCTCGTGTCGAAGGTGAGCGCATTTGCCGTGACCGTACCCAGCGATACCGCCCCTGCCGTACCCGCGAACACTGCGGAATCGATGGCCGCGTTGTTCCAGGCGAAGAAGGGGCCTGCCACGCCGTCGCTCGACGCATTCCAGTACGTGGAGGTGGTGTTCCAGGTACCGGTGCCGCCGCTGCCGACCGAACCGCCGTTGACGTCCCAATAGCGAGTGACAGCACCGGCATGCGGTGCGTAAAGGGCCGTCATCGCTGCCAGCACGCCGGCGCCGAGCGCTGCGGCCCGGCGCGAGGGGAACCCGGGTTTCCTATCGTCTACGGCCGAAACCGCGCCGCGGCCGCGGCCATGGCGTGCCGCCAGTTCAGAAGCGACCACCCAGGCGTTGAGTCCCCTGGACCAGACGATGCGGAATACACGATTCATAACTTTCCCCTGTCAGACGCACGGCCGCCCCGCATGCATCCAGTGCGTGCAGGGCGTATAGAAGGCGATTAAGGGAGGAAGCGAAGGCCCGCGTGGCGGGCTCGATGGATGCATTGCTGATTTGCATCTTGAGTTGTTCCCCCCTGATCAAGCGCATGCCATTCGGCAAACACCCGGCCACGCGACTCGTGCCATGACACGAGTCGTGCAGCAATAGGACGTCGAGACGCCCCCCGTTTCAAACATCATACAAATAAATGATCGGCGTGGTACACCCCGGTCCTTCACAAACCTTGGCGGACGTCTCACTATCGGACGACGGTGTCGCCCTTGATCACTTTGACTACTTTCACGTCCGCGTGCACGTTATTTCCTTTAACGACACGATGGACTCATTGAACACGAGCGAGGGATTGATTACGCCCTTTCTTCTCCAGCGTCACACCCGACTCATTCGAATTGCGAAAGGTCGATCGCATCCCCCATCGCCTTGTATCCGGCGGCACCCGGATGCAAGCCATCCTCCGATCCGAATGTCGAACGCATGTTCGCTGGCTTGGCCGGATCTCGGGCGACCTGGTCGAAATCGATCATGCCGTCCGCCTCGCGCGAGGTCCGGATCCATTGGTTGACTGCCTGTCGGGTCCGCTCATGGTCGGGCGAATAGTGGGTCATGGATGCGCCGAATGGCATGATGGTCCCGATGATCACCTTGACTCCGCGCGCATGGGCGCGGGCGATGATCTGCCGATAACCACCGATCAGGTCCTCCGGCGTCACTTCGGGATTGTTGCCGAACACTGTGCGCCCCGACATTCCGATGTCGTTCGTCCCTTCGAGGACAATGAGATGCGATAAGCCGTCGATACGCAGAACGTCCCGGTCCAGGCGCGAGAGTGCGGAAGGCCCCCAACCGGACCCGAGTATGCGATTGCCGCCTATGCCGGCATTGACGACGGCATAGCGGCCGCCGCCCTGCCGCGCTTCGAGCCGGCGAGCCAGCTCTTCCGGCCAGCTGCGGATTTCCTCGAGCGTGTAACGATTGCCGTCGGTAATGGAGTCACCAAGCGTAGCGATCACCCGTGGCGACCCGGTCGATAGCACTTCGACGCCCGTGACCGCGGGTCGCCCGTGCATCGGTTTTCCCCCGACCAGTTCGTTCTTCAGCGTCTGGTCGCCGGCCACAACCACGACCGTACCGCCGCCCAAAGGATCGAGTTTGAACGACCCGGCGGCGTAGGTACTGACGATGAGTTCGGTGCCCGGTGCAACAGGAAGCGCGACGGGATCACTGACGACCGGAGCGCCCGCGGGGACCGTGACGCTGCGACGGCCGCCGAAGGTCAGGGCTTTCAGCGTACCGGGCTTGGAAACATATCCGTCTGCGGCGAGCCCGACGCTCGCGCCCGAGAGAACCAGCGGCTCCGTCCCCTCCTCGTTCGAAACGCGGATGCGAATTTGCGGTCCCCGTGCCGACACGGCAATGCGAACGCGCTGGGTACCGCTGGCGGTTTGCGGCCGCATCTGCTCGACCATGGCCGGCGGCATCTTGAACTTCTCTACCAGCAACTTTACGAACCCGGGCGACAGCGGATCGTAGTGGGCCGGACTTGACTGGAAAGCCTCGCGCCACACCGGAGTCTCGGTACTTGCCACCGATACCTGGGACACGACGCCCAGGGCAGATGTCACCGCGAGGGCGAATCCGATCAGCCTGACTTTCGAACGAAGCTTTGTCGCCATCTTGCTCTCCCCCAACTCTGATGTAACGACGCTCAACCGCCGTACTGCTTCGGGATCGGCAGATCGGGCCGTTCGCCCTGCCAGTAGATCGTCACCACCCACCAGCGCTTGCCGTCGAACAATAGCTGAAAGCTGTTGATGCCGCGCTGGAACGGCTTGCCGTCCTTCTCGTGGCGCGATTCGTACGTGCTGAACACCTGGGCGATGCTGCCGTAACGCTCCTCCGTCCGGTGAGCCTCACGTTCGAAGAAGCCGTCTTTCTTCAGCAAGGGCTCGCCAAGCCGGATGTAATCGTCGACGCTCATCACATGGGCCGTGGTGACGCCGTTCTTGTCCGTGTGCGCGGAAATCAGGCGTGCGCCCGGCACGAACAACGAGCGCATGCGATTCCAGTCGCGGTCCTGCCCTTTGGGACCCGAGATCACGTCGTAGACCGCTTCGATGATGGCATTCATGGAAGACACGTCCGCGGGACGCGCGGCAGGAATTTCGGGTGCGCCCGCTGCGGTCTGGGCCGATGCGGGGCCGCTTTGCGCAGCGGCCGGCTGCACTGCCGTTCCAGCGAGAACCAGGGTGCAAAACAACATCACTTTGCGAAGCGATACAAGTTCCACGGCGTCCCCTCCCCTGTCGGTGCGCTCAAAGACCGCACCATAGGGAGGCCGGGGCGCGACGGCAAGTGCGGTTGGTCATTAAGGCAGTTCGTATCCACAACGCCGACAAGGCTACCCAGACGGCAAACGCAGCCCTGTAGGAGCGCGCCTCGCGCGCGACAGCCTTTCGCGACCACCTCCACGTACGCACTGAGCGTTTTCGCAACCCTACAGCAAGAGTCACTAGACTCCCGCCTTCGCGGGAGCGACGGGTGTTTGCGGGAGCGAGGAGTAGGAAAGGCGCCAGAGACTTAGTCAAAGCGTTGTATGTATGGGCTTCGCGGGCGATTCGCGCAGCGCGTGCGTGCATGCGCGTGTCATTTGAGTTCCGTCGTACAGACAAGCCCAAACCGACTTGCTATGTTCGGGCCGTTGCCTGCGCTCCTGATCCGATCTCGTCGCAGGCAACCATCGCATCGAAGCGGTGAGAGCGCGGCCCAAGGGTGCTCGAACACCCAGGGGCCGCTGACCTGACCAACTCCGTAAAGTTGATGAGGCTGCAGCCATGGTAAATCACTCGCTCGCCCGCCGGTTCCCCACCGGCGGCACCTTCACCGGTTACCGGGCCTTCTACCGCCCTCGTAGATCCGGTTGACGAACCGGCGGCCCCGCCGGTCCTAAGACGTTTCTCATCTTTCGCCCTGCCGTGCGACCCGGCGCGTCCGCGCACGCGCGGCGAAACAGGACCGTCGTAACCGCCGATCCACTTCGACAATCGAAACCGTCCGGCGCCCGATCACGGGCTGCCGGTGATCCCGCGAGTCCGCAGCTCATCGCCTCGAGGCGATGTTTTGTCCGTGGCACGTCGCTTTGTGCGGCGTGCCACACCTGCGGGCGGCGGCACAGCAAGGAGCACAGCATGAATGCGACTAGCAATATGAATGAGCGTACCGAAGCCTCGGTGCATGAGTTGATGAATGAGGCGACGGAGTGGTTGCAGTATGCGCAGCGGTTGACCGAGTTCGTGGCGGAGACGATCGGGGAGGTCGATGAGTTGAAGGGCAAGGAGGTGGCTGATGTCCTGACGGTGATCGATGCGTTGATGAGGCGTGGGCTGGATTACGCCGTGCGGGCGCAGACGGAGTTGGTGAGGGAGCAGCTGCGGGCCGTTACCGGGGTGCTTGCGGGTGATTAGCGCGAAGGGGCGCTGGGGCCTTTCTTCTGGATTGCCCGGTGAGACCTCCTATCGGGCTTGATATGAGGGATGGGACGTGGTCGCGAAAGGCTGTCGCGCGCAAGGCGCGCTCCTACAGCGCGCCCTCGCATTTTCGGGAGCCGCGGGGAATGTGCGGCCCGCAAGCGGGCGTGCTGTTGCTCCGGCTTTTGCCGCATGCGACCGCCGTGTTGGGAGGAGCCGGTGGCTGCCGTTTTTGGAGCGATTCCGCAGGGAGCGTAGGCCGGACGAGGACTTAGCGAAAAAAAATGGCAGGCGCCTGCAACCCGCCGCCACGCCAAGGCAAAACGCGATGGCGACAGCCGAGCCGGCAACCGTTCCCTGCGGCGAAGCCGCTTAAGACATGGGCACGCGCCAGCGGGCCAACCGACGCGAAAGGCGGTCGCGCGCAGGCGCGCTCCTACAAGACGCCTGTCGCTTTCTGTGAGAATAGCAGCCGCTGGCGACCTGCCGCCGCTCAAAGCCAAGGGCGATGGCGACGGCCGAGCTTGGGCAATGCTCCATGCGGCGAAGCCGCTTAGAACATGGGCACGCGTGAGCGGGCCAACTGACGCGAAAGGCGGTCGCGCGCAGGCGCGCTCCTACATCGGGGGTGCAAGTACGCCTGGCGCCCATTGCGCCGCTTTGCGATGTTCCAACTGTCGTTCCGTAAGCGGATGCTCGTGCCCCGCCGCGTCAACGACACGCATCTCACAGGCAGCGGGATGGGTGGCCGCGGCGCGGTCGTATTGTCTGAGCAGCGACTCCCGTACGTCATGAGGTGACGGGAGCCGCTGATCGGTGGAACGCGGGTCGGCCATGAGGGGCTGATGTGGCTTCAGGGCCACAGAGACTAGGTGACCGCTTGTGGATGCAGTGTCAGGCTCACGTAGACACAGCCAACCCTGTGGTCGAGACCGTCGTCAACCAGTGGAAGATCGCCGTCGATGACCACCCCATCGAGCGTGAGCGAGGCAGCCTCGTCCGTCCCTGCCCGACGCAGATCGATAAGATAAGTGGATGTCCCATGGCGATACCGGATCCCGTAACCGTTCCATGAGTCCGGAACGCAGGGAGCGATGCGCAACCTTCCTTCGACGAGGGTGACGCCCAGCAACGACTCGATCAGCAGGCGATACATCCAGCCCGCCGAGCCCGTGTACCAGGTCCAGCCCCCGCGGCCCACATGAGGCTCCACCGAGTACACGTCGGCGGCCATGACATAAGGCTCCACCTTGTAGACCTCCACCGCAGCCGCATCCGCGGTATGGCTCGACGGAAGTATCATGCGCGCCATCTCCCAGGCACGATCCCGGTCGTCGAGGCGCGCGAAGGCCATGGCCGCCCAGACGGCGGCGTGGGTGTACTGGCCGCCATTCTCGCGGATGCCCGGCAGGTATCCCTTGATGTAGCCCGGGTCCATGGAAGAACGATCGAACGGCGGATCGAGCAACTGGATGAGCCGTGCATCGCGGCGCACCAGATGCTTGTCTAGCGAGCGCATGGCGTGGCGTGCGCGCTCGTCGCCCGCCGCCCCCGACAATACCGACCAGCTTTGCGCGATCGCATCGATGCGGCACTCGTCGTTGCTGGACGAACCCAGCGGAGTGCCATCGTCGAACCACGCACGCAGGTACCAGTCGCCATCCCACGCATGCGCCTCGACCGCGGCGGCAAGCCTGTTGGCCTCGTCCGTGCAGCGCGTGGCGAAGGCCCGGTCACCGTGGCGCAGGGCCAGCGGCGCAAACTCCCGTAGGACATGGACCAGGAAGAAGGCGAGCCAGACGCTTTCGCCTTCCCCACCCTCGCCCACCTTGTTCATGCCGTCGTTCCAGTCGCCGCTGCCCATCAACGGAAGGCCGTGCCGGCCCCTCGGCATGGAATGCGCGAGCGCACGAACGCAATGCGCGTACAGCGTCTCCCGGGTGCCCGAGGCGTGCGGAAGATCGTAGAAGGATTCTTCGCCTGCCCGGAGCACGCGGCTCTCGATGTATTCGACGTCCTCTTCGAGGACCGCCACGTCGCCGCTGGACCGCACGTAACGGCTGGCAGCGAGCGGAAGCCAGAGATAGTCGTCGGAGCAGGCCGTGCGCACGCCCCGGCCAGACGGCGGATGCCACCAATGCTGGACATCGCCTTCCACGAACTGACGCGAGGCGCACAGCAGCAACTGCGCGCGGGCCATCGCCGGCGCCGCGTGCTGGGTGGCCATGGAGTCCTGCAGCTGGTCGCGGAACCCGACCGCGCCGCCGGACTGGTAGTAGCCGCTGCGGGCCTGCATCCTGCTCGCTATCGTCTGGTAGAGCAGCCAGCCGTTCGCGAACATGTCCACATCGGCTTCCGGCGTCCGTACCTGCACCGCGCCCAGGAGCTCGCTCCAGTGGCGGCGTACGCCTTCCAGCTCCCTCGCGGCGGCGCCATCCTGGCGGAATCGCTGCACCAGGTCCCGCGCCTCCGCCTCGCTGCCGCCCATGCCGAGGCGGAACACGAGATCGCGCGACTCGCCGGGTGCGAGCTGCACGGCCACTCGCACGACACCGCAGGGGTCGAGTCCTGCGCCGACCCGGTTGCTCCATCCCTGCCTGCGCATCGCCAGTGGCGACGACAGGCGCCCATTGCGGCCCAGGAACTCGACACGGTCGCCGCCGATCTCGCGCTCCGGATCGCCCACATCAAGGAATGCGACCCGCCCGGGGAAATCCCCGTTGTAGGCGTTGCGTGCGAACAGCGCGCCCGTCATCGGATCGACCTCGGTTACCACGTGCATGGCGTTCTTTTCGCGCATGTCGCCGAGTACCCATTCCACGTAGGCACTGGCAGTGAGCAGGATGCTCTCGGTGCTCCGGTTGGTGATCGTGAGGACCTGGAACTTCAGGGGAGCATCCACGCCGACGAATGCCTCCAGCCGCGTGGAGACCTCGCCCTCGTCATGCTCGAACACGCTGTATCCGAAGCCGTGGCGCGTCGTATACGTACCCTCACCGCGCATGGGAAGCCGCGTGGGCGACCATGCGCGGCCCGTGGACTCGTCGCGCAGATAGATGGCCTCGCCGCAGCCATCCTCCACGGGATCGTTCTGCCACGGGGTGATGCGGCAGCCATGCGCGTTCTCGGCCCAGGTGTAGGCGCTGCCGCTCTCGGAAACGACGGTACCGAAACCGGGGTTCGCGAGCACGTTGCACCATGGCGCCGGCGTCGTCGCGCCGGGTCCGAGCACCACCACGTATTCCTTGCCATCGGCCGAGAACGCGCCGGTAGCGGGCGTCGGAGCGGCAATGGGTACAGGTGGGCGGGGAACCCACGCCGCAGGCTCGGCAATCGCCGGCCGCGTGTCCATGCGGTGCCGGTCCATCTGCTGCTGCAACGATCCGAGGGTGTCCGTGACGACGATGCGGGCGCTCGCCTCCATGACCAGCCGGTCCTCGTAAGACAGCGGCTGCGCAGCACGGATGAAGACGCCTCCCGGACGATCCAGCAGGCTCGCCTCCGCGCCCGAGGCCAGCAGCCCGATCAGCGCATCGTGCAAGGCCTGCCGGTAACCGGTGCTGTCTTCGTTCCAGATCACCAGGTCCACGGCCAGGCCGCGCAGGCGCCAGTAGGCGGCAGCGCGGATGAGGTCCCTGGCGATGTCCAGGCGCGCGATGTCCCCGATACGCAACAGCACGATCGGAAGATCGCCGGACACGGCCTGGCCCCAGAGCCCGGACTGGCCCCGCATGTTCGCCGCGATCACGGAAGGCGACGCACGCAGTGCGGAGTTCGCATAGATGATGGACGTTGCCATGTGTTCGTACAGCTGCGCATCCGCCAGCGTGGCATTGGCCTGCCGCAGCGTTACCTGGCTATGGGTCCACGCCAGGTCGAAGACGCGGTCGCACAGGTGACGGTCGCGGTATTTTTCGATGAGGCGCATGCACTGGCCGCGCTCGTCGCCCACGCCGGTCACGAAATCGAGCGTGGCCGTCTGCTCGGGATCGAGCGTGATGCGCACGCGGATGGCGACGACCGGGTCCAGGACGGGACCCGCCGTATCGGAGAGCCGGCGGTTCCCCGCAGAAAGCGCGACCGGATCGGCGGTGCTCCGGCCACGGCCGATGAAGCGCGCACGGTCGGTTTCGTACGATATCTCGTCGATGTCGGCGTCGTGCACGGCGACGAGGTGGCACATCCACGGCGAGTTTTCATCCGCCGCGCGAGGCCGCCGGGTACACAAGAGGGCCTGCACCGCCGCCACGATTTCGGTCGTGACGAACAGCTTGCTGAAGGCGGGATGCGCCGTGTCGCTGGCGGGATCCGCCAGCACCACCTCGGCGTAGCTCGTCAGTTCGATCGTCCTCCGCGAGCGGTGGCGGTTGGTGATGCGCGTGCGGCGCAGCTCGATATCGTCTTCCGGTGACACCACGATTTCGGTATGGGTTTCGAAGCCGCGGTGGCGCACCCGGAACTCCGCACGCGATTCGGCGAAGATGGCCTCGAAGCGTTCCGTCTCCTGGAGCACCGGCTGATAGGCCGTGCTCCATACGTCGCCGGAGGCCGGATCGCGCAAATAGCAGAACATGCCGTGATGGTCGCGCGTGATGTCTTCGCGCCAGCGCGTCACTGCCATCGTGTCGCGCCGCATATAGCCGCCACCGGCACTGTTCACCATCACGTGGTAGCGGCCGTTCGAAAGCAGTTGCACGGCAGGCCGTGCCCGGTTGGGATCGGTGAAGAGCCGGAGCCGCGCTTCCGGCGCTTCCGCGGTGCGCGCGGCGTCGCCGATGCCCGTGTGCTTGAGGTATTCGCTCGACGAAAGCGGTACGCGTTCCTGCAGGAGTAAGCTCGTGGCCATGACGTTCGGGTCGGATTCGAACCGGCGCCGCATCGGCTGGTCGAGCAAGGCGTGCCCGATGGCCAGCAATGACATGCCCTGGTGATGCGACATGTACGAGCGCACGATGGCGGCATCCTGCCCCGGTGGAAGGCGCGAGGGCGTGTAATCGACGGCTTCGTACAGACCGAACCGGCCTGCCATGCCCGCCGCGCTCAGTCGGCGCAGGTTGTCGGTCGCCGCGGCGGGCGACACCATCAAGGCGAGGACGGTGGCGTATGGGGCGACCACGAGGTCGTCGCCCAGCCCCCGCTTGAGCCCGAGGCCAGGTACGCCGAACGCGCGGTACTGATAGGTCGACTGCGCATCCACGGCGTTATAGCCGGACTCCGATACACCCCACGGGAGGCCCCGTTGCTTGCCGTAGTCGATCTGCCGTGCCACGGCATTGCGACTCGTCTCGTCAAGCAGGCTCCCCTCGTAGGTCGGCATCACGAGCATGGGCATCAGGTACTCGAACATCGATCCCGTCCACGAGAGCAGCACGGGTGCTCCGTCCACCGTCGTCAGCAGGCGGCCCAGCGAGAACCAGCTCTCCTGTGGAAGCTGTCCTTGTGCGATCGCCACGAAGGTCGTGAGGCGGGCTTCCGAGGCCAGCAGGTCGTAGAAGGAGGCGTCGAGCGCATGGCGCTCGATGTCGTAGCCGATCGAAAGAAGGCGCCGGTGCTCGTCGTACAGGAAGCCCTGGTCCATCGAAGCGAAAGCGCCCGCCTCGGCGGCCGCGTGTTCCAGCATGTCGATCCGTGCACGCGCCCTGCCCGCCCTCTCGCCGTCGGTGCCGGCGGCAAGCCCGGCCAGCGACGGTATGGGAGCGTCGCGATCTGCTTCGGCGTGCCAGGTGGTCGCCTCGGCCAGCAGCTCGTCGCACTGTGCGTCCAGCCGCTCCAGCCAGAACACGGTGTCCGAGGACGTATTGTGCGCGAGCGCGCGCTTCAGTTCGTCGCCCCGCTCGCGTTGTGCCGTGGCGAAGGCAAGTACCTCGCCCATGGAGCGCGGAGGAGATCCGGCATGCGAAGCCAACTCGCCCGGCCAGCTGTCGAGACCGGCCGGCCTTGCGGGACCGAGGTGCGCGGCGAGCACGCCAAGGGTATCGCGGAGACCGGCGATGGATGCCGCCCGGAACACGGGATCGTTCGCCAGGTCCATCAGGCCTCGCTGCAAAGTCAGCAGATGGCCGGCGAGGTTTCCGCTATCCACGCTCGAAACGTAGCGAGGAGAGAGAGGTTGCAGAGTTGCCGTGTCGTACCAGTTGAGGAAGTGCCCGCGGTATCGCTCAAGTGCGCCCATGGTGACCAGCGTGGCGGCGGTGCGTTCGACGAGCCGGCCGGTGCCGAGGTAACCGAAGTCATAGCCTGCCAGGCCGGCAAGCAGGCCGAGACCGATATTGGTAGGCGATGTTCGTCTTGCCACATGCGGTTGCGGCAGCATCTGCAGGTTGTCGGGCGGCAGGCCGTGGTCGTCGGCGCCGCCGTGAACTTCGAAGAACGCCCAGGTCCGGCGTGCCAGTTGCCTGAGGAATGCGAGATCCGCGGCGCCGGGCGCATAGCGCCGGCTCGTGGCGGCACGGCTGACCCACCATGCGATGACGGGCGACGCCGCCCACAACAGCAGCCATGGCAGCGCGACCAGCAGGGCCATCGGGCGCCCCCATGCCAGCGCCGCGGCCACGGTAATGGCCGTGGCGGGACCTGCCCACATGGCGCCCCAGGGAATACCGCGACGGTTCCGGTTGCGCCGGGCCACCTCGCCCGATGCCCGCCATTCGAGCAGATGACGGCGGCTGACCCCGAGGCGCCAGATCGATCTGACGATGGCATCCGCACTCAGCCATGCGTCATGAGGCAGGCATGCGATCGCGAGCGCCATGCGCATGGCGTGGGGTCCGGGTGCCGTGGCGACCCGCCGTGCCTGCTGCCGCCAGCTGATGTCGCGCGGTTTGCGGACGGCGTCCATCACCGCATGCAGCAGGACGGGCAAGACGATCATCGACAACACCGCGATCGTCCAGGTGAGGACCGGTGCCACCCATGACCATCCCGCCACCAGCAGGACCAGGGTGGCCGGCGGGACGAGGCTGCGCCGCAGGTTGTCGAAGATCTTCCAGCGGGCAAGGCCGCCAAGGTCGTTGCGCCGCCATCCTCCCGGCACGGGTACCACGGGCGACAACCAGGGCAGCAGTTGCCAGTCACCGCGCATCCAGCGGTGCCGGCGTTCGCTATCGTCCGTGTAACGGTCGGGGATGGCCTCGAAAACCAGCACGTCGCTGAGCAAGGCGGAGCGGGCGACACAGCCTTCGATCAGGTCGTGGCTGAGCACGCGCTCGGGCGTGAAGCGGCCCAGCATCGCGCGCTCGAAAGCGTCCACGTCGTAGATGCCCTTGCCGATGAAGGAACCTTCGTGGAACAGGTCCTGATAGACATCGGACGTGGCGCGTGTATACGGGTCCACCCCCGCATCGGCCCCGTAGAGACGCGCATAGAACGAGCGCGCCTGCGCCGGCAATGCGATGCCGACACGGGGCTGCATGATGCCGTAG
The DNA here is from genome assembly GCF_056755555.1 of Luteibacter sp. SVR4-7G. Taxonomy (NCBI): domain Bacteria; kingdom Pseudomonadati; phylum Pseudomonadota; class Gammaproteobacteria; order Lysobacterales; family Rhodanobacteraceae; genus Luteibacter; species Luteibacter sp. SVR4-7G. The sequence continues at coordinate 45,748 of NZ_JBPGXO010000009.1, forward strand.
CCTGCGGTGACGACGGCAGTGGATTCGTCGAATACCGGCCGATTGAGTGGATGGTCCATGGCGCCGACGAGCAGGCGCGCCGTATCGCGCGGCAGGTGGGTGTCCGTATCCAGCGTGATGACATAACGCACGTGCGGCAGCTCGTCGAGCCGGCCCAGCAGCAACTGGAAGCGGTCCCTTCCCGTTCCGCGCAGCAATGCGTTCAGCGCGGCGAGCTTGCCACGCTTGCGGTCGGCACCGATCCATCGCCTTTCGGTGTCGCTCCATTCCCTGGGGCGATGAAAGAGGAAGAACCGGTCCGAAATCGCGGAACCATAGGCGGCATTGAGCGCCTCGATGCGTTCGCGGGCGCGCTCCAGGATGGCGGCGTCGCCCGGTAGTGACGGCGCGTCGGCATCGTTGAAATCGGTCAGCAGCGCAAAGTGCAGGGAGTCGTCCCGGTTGGCGAGGAAGCGGACCTCCATCGCGCCCGCCAGTTCATCGACGTCCGCGGGATCCCCGAGCATCGCCGGCACGGCGACCAACGTACGCGCCTCCGCAGGAATGCCGTCGCTGTAGTCCATGCGTGGGAGACGATCGGGACGCGTCAGCAGTGAGGCGGCCAGGTTCAGCAGGCCCAGCGCGAACTGGCTCGCGACGGGTACCGCCGCCACCGCCAGCAGGACGACGACAGGCAGGGCCAGGCTGCCGACCGCAGCCGTGCCCATGAGGGCCAGCGTCAAGGCCAGCGCGAGGCATACGAACAGGGCCAGCGACACGCCGAATGCCGCGGTGGCGAAGGCACGCTTGCAGCTCGCCTTCCAGCGAACGCCGAGACCCAGTCGCTGTTCCAGTGCCGGCAGACCCTCGCCGACGAGGTGGTAACCGACATGGCGGCCGAGGCCGTGTCCCAGACGGGCGGCATCTATCGCAGCACCGGCCGTCGCGACTTCGTCGAGGGTACCTCTTCGCGCCAGGCGTTCTACGGCGTGGCGATAATCGTCCCGGCTGGCGAAGTCCATCGACGCATAGATGCCGGCGGGATCCGTCCTCAGCGTGGCTTCGACCAGGCTGGTGCGTTCCACGAAGTCATGCCAGTCGATCATCGCCAGCATGCGCAGACCGCCGATGCTGTTGCCGATCGAAACCTGCTGCGCGGCCTGTTGCTGCGATTCCACCTGTACGAGGTAATCGATGCTCTGGCCGGATTCGGCGAGGCGTTGCTCGATCCATCCGAGCGGCATGGCCAGCGCCGGACCCTGCCCCTGCAGGCGGCGCACGAGCTCGGCCACGAAAGGCGCGCTCATGACCGGTGACGAGCGCGCCATGTCGGCGACCACGAGAACGACGTTCTTCGCATCCCCGGCCGCCATCCGGGTCATGGCGTTCGCCCAGCGGGTGGCGCGGCGACGGCCCGACCGGTCCAGGCTCACGCGCACGGCGATGCGGCGCAGGTTCTCGATCAGCGCCAGGCGGAGCATGATGGGCACTGCCCAGAGCTCGCCGAGGTTCAACGGGGTGACGGACTGATACGACGCGAGGAACCTCGTAAGCCCTGCTTCGTCGATGCGGCCGTCGCCATGGGCGATGGCCTCGAGGGCGATGTCGTACGCGCGCGGCAGTCCCTTCGAAGGACCGTCGTCGAGCTGGACGAGCTCACGGCTGTAGCCTTTCGGAAAGTCCCGCTTCGCGGTACGGATCTGCTCTTCGATCAGGTAAAGGTTGTCGAGCAGCCACTCGCCGGCGGGTGTGGTCGCTTCGCCGCGCGCGCTGGCGGCCACCAGTCCCCTGCACGCATCCAGGAGCGTCGCTTCATTGTCTGCGAGCCGCGGGAGCAGCCATTCGGGTGAGTGCGACGAAGCGACCTTGTGGCGGGCCGCGAGCAGCGGTCCGTGCGCTTCCAGCTGATCTGCGTTGAAGAGTTCGGCACGGAGGACAGGCTCTCGCTCGACGCGGGCGGTGGTACGCGCGCGGCGCCTGCCAGGCAGGTTCAGGTCCTCACCAGGGGTATTGCCAGGGAACACATGGGTTCGATCCTGCAAGGGTCAGAAAGCACCCGGGCTACGGAGTGTGGCACCGCGAGTGTTACCTCGACGCGAGGATCGGACCGGGGGCCGGATAGGTCACCGTACCGTCGGAACTTACGACTGCTCCCGGCGTGAGCCGGGCAGCTTCGGCATGGCCCACATCGAACAGGTGCAGGACCTCGCGGCCCGCGGCCAGCGCATAGTCCGTGATAATCCGCCGGTGACAGCGCCACCACAGGACTTCAGAGCACATCATGGCGCAGTGCTGCGCGTTGCTGCGGGCAAGCAACTGCCGGAACGACGACCGGAACGATTCCGACATCGCATGATCGGCGTAGTTGTGGAAGCTCGATACCTTCCAGTAGCCATTGACCTCCGGCGGGATGTCTTTCGACTTGCGCCGGCGGCCACCGAGGTCCGGCAGGTACTCATAATAGATGCCTGCGCCGGCCAGGGAGGCGGGGAGATCCTCGATGTTGAATTGCGGATTCGTGCGTGAGCGTGGGAACGTGCGAACGTCGACGACACGTTCGATGCCGGCATCCTGGAGCACGGCCAGGAAGTCCTCGATCCGGCGATTGGAATGACCGACCGAATAGAGCGCCACGTCAGGTCGCCCGTGGATTGAACGGAAGCCGCCGGTGGATCGCCGTGGCAGCAATGGCGGCATGACCCACGGCGACGCTGATCTGGTTGAGCCCGCTCACCACGTCGCCCGCGGCAAACAAACCGCATACGCTCGTTCGCATCGACGCGTCGACATGCAGCTTGCCGTCGTCGTCGGTCGCCGGCGCCAGCGGTGCCAGGAGCCGCGTGCCGGGGTCGGAACCCAGCACGGGATAGACGGTGTCCAGATGCCGGGTCGCGCCGTCGGCCAGCACGGCGAGGCATCCTCCCGGCGAGAAGCGCAGAGCGCGGACGCCGGTATGCAGGGCGACCCCTGCCTCTTCCGCACGCGCGCGTTGCTCCTCATTCGGTGCCGTGGCGTCGATCGCCAGCACATGCACCTCGGCGGAGAACGTCCTCAGGAAGATGGCGTGGTTCAGGCCCTCCGCGATCGGGGCATAGACGCCGATGGCCTCGTCGCGCGCTTCGTATGCATCGCACACGGCGCACAGGCGCAGGCTGCCGGCGGCAATGGCTTCCTCGACGCCTTCCGTATCCGGAAGCCGGTCGACCACGCCCGTGGCCAGCAACACGTTGCGCGCATGCCACGTCATGCCTTCGCCGGTGGCATGGAAATGTCCGTCGTGCCCATCGAGCGCTTCCACGCGGGCGCGCACGAACTGGACGCCGTGGCTTTCGGCCTGCGCGCGGAAACGCGCCAGTATCTCGTTTCCTGCGACCCCGAAAGGAAAGCCTGGGCAGTTATGACTCGCGGGAATCCACCGCGCCCGCGACTCGCCGGCATCGACTACGACTATTTTCCGGCGATATCTGGCCAGGTAGGTGGCCGCGGTCAGCCCCGCAGGGCCGGCGCCGATGACCAGGCAATCGGAGAGGTCTTTCATGGAAACGCCTGAGCGGGGAACCGCAGGCAATCTAGGAAGCCCGGCGTCGATACGGCGTCGTTCTCAGAAAGCGCGAGCTTCTGATCCTTTAAAGCAGTGAATCCACACTTTTCGGTGTTGATAATCCCGCGCTACCTTCACAGAGCGAAGCGTCCTGGCTGAGTCACTTGCACGGATATGCGGCAGGCAGGATGCCAGGACGGACAATCCCTTTGCGGAATCCGCTCCTAAGCTTCCGGTCGCTCCCCTTCCAAGATCCCGTCTTCGATCCGAGCCACCGGAGATTCCCATGAGCAATGTCGCCGCCGGGCCCGCGCACACGCGGGGCATGGACATGAAGTTCGAAATCGTCGTTCTTCCTGTCGCGGATGCAGACCGCGCGAAGCGTTTTTACGGCGACCTGGGTTGGCGGCTGGATGCCGACTACGCCTCGGATGACGGCTTCTACCGCGTCATCCAGTTCACGCCACCGGGCTCCGCGTGCTCCGTCATCTTTGGCAAGAACGTCACGGCAGCCACCCCAGGCTCGTCGCAGGGCTTGTACCTGATCGTTTCCGACGTCGAGGCGGCCCGTCAGGAATTGCTAGACCGCGGCGTGGAGGTCAGCGAGGTATTCCACGATGCGTCTGGAGTCTTTGCCGGGCCGGACGAGCCGTATCTTTTCGGCCGCGCGCGGGTCGGTGGGAGGCATCCCGAGCGCAGCAGTTACCGCTCGTTCGCGTCTTTCAACGATCCCGATGGCAACGGCTGGCTCTTCCAGGAGATTACGCAACGGCTGCCCGGTCGCGTGGAGACCGACGTCGCGGTCTTCAACTCGCAGAAAGACCTCGCTGCAGCGCTACGCCGGGCGGAAGCCGCCCATGGGGAGCATGAGCGGCGAACCGGAGGGCAACGCGATGAGAACTGGCCGGATTGGTATGCGGAGTACCTTATGAGCGAGCAGCAGGGTAAGCCGCCGCCGTTATGACTTTGGCTGCACGCTGGCATGGGTGGGGATGTGGCATCGCGGCGGCTCGGCAGTGCGCCGGTTACTTAGGCGATGGGATTAGGGATCTTGTGGCGTGCCGCGAAAGGCTGTCGCGCGCAAGGCGCGCTCCTACACAACCCCCGCGGCGTGCCGCTGAATCTGTAGGAGCGCGCCTGCGCGCGACGGCTTTTCGCGAGGGCCTTCATTACGCCAGCCGGTTCACGATCGGAATGATCGCCAGGGCCAGCAGCCCGGCAACACTGGCGACGATGCCGATGCTGCCCAGGCCCCATGCGGGGATGGCGATGCCACCCAGTACCGCGCCGACCGCGATGCCGGCGTTGGCCGCCGCCACGTTCGTCGTTCCGGCCAATGCCTGCGAATGAGTCACGGACTTCATGACCCGCACCTGGCAAATCGGGAACAGGGCGGTATAGGCGATGCTCCAGGCCGCCAGCGCGACGACGAACATCGCCCGCGTTCCAGTCATCGCGAACGCCGCCAGCATCCCGATGATGAGCAGCGCCACGAATCCGCCGGTGGCAGCGAGCGGCGACCGGTCGACCAGTTTTCCTCCCAGCGCGTTGCCTATGAGCCCTATCGCGCCGAAGCCCATCAGCCACCAACCCACCTGAGGCGCGGGCACCGAAGCCAGGCGCTCCAGCACGTCGGCGAGATACGTGTATGCCGTGAACATGGCGACGAAGGCGATGATCGACAGTGCGACGTTGCCCAGGAAGAAAGGCTCGCGGAATAACGCCGCCTGTTCGCGAAGATGGATTCGCGGCGAACGTTCGACCTGCGGCATGCTGGCGGCCAGGGTGACGGCCATCACGGCGCACAGCACTGCCAGCAGCCAGAACGCCGCGCGCCAGCCCAGCGCGTCGCCCAGCAAGGTGCCGCAGGGAATGCCGAACAGCAATGCGGCGGAGATGCCGAGATAGACCCGCGACACGGCCTGCCCCGCCCGCTCGGTGCCGGCGAGCTTCGCCGCGGTTTCGCTGGCCGTACCCCAGAACACCGGGAGGGCCAGCGCCGGCACGAACCTCGCGATCGCCAGCACCCACAGCGACGACGCGACGGCAGCGAGCGCGTTCGCGGCGGCGAACACCAGCAGGATGCCGACGAAGAGCGCCCTCCGGTCGACGTGCGACAACGCCGCCGTGAGCGGCGGCCCCGCCAGTGCCACGACCACGGCGAACAGCGTGACCAGCTGTCCCGCCGTCGAGATGGAAATGTTGAGGTCGCGAGCCAACGCAGGCAGCAAGCCGACAATCAGGTACTCGGTGGTGACGATGAGGAAGGCGGCGACGGCAAGAATGAGCACCGGCAGCCGTGAGGAGAGATTCGACATCCCACCATGTTAGAGTTTCCCCAATTTCTCATCCCGGGAAGTTTTTCCGGCTTTTGCGGAACTGGATTCCTTAATTCCATGTACCCATCGGAGCGACTCAACGGCATCGGTGTTTTCGTCGCCGTGGCCGATGCCGGCAGCTTCACGGCTGCCGCGGAACGCCTGCACCTCACCGCCTCTGCGGTCGGCAAGGCCATCGCACGGCTGGAAGTGCGGCTCGGGAAGCGTCTCTTCGTCCGTTCCACGCGGCGCGTCACGCTCACCGATGAAGGCGAAGCCTATCTGCGTGTGTGCCGCTCCGTCCTCGGCGAACTCGAGGAGGCCGAGCAGGTACTTTCGTACGGAAGCGACGAGCCCGTCGGAACCCTGCGCATCGATCTTCCCGTGACCTTCGGGCGCCTCAAGGTGATGCCCCTGCTGCTTCCCTTCCTGGCGCGTCACCCGGACCTCCGTCCGGTCATCAGTTTTACCGACCGGATCGTCGACTTCATCGACGAAGGGATCGACGTCGGCATCCGGGTGTCGCAGCAGGACAGCTGGCCCGATGCCCTTGGCCACGCCTACCTGGGCAAGGAACGCAAGGTGTTCTGCGCGTCCCCGGCATACCTGTCTTCGCATGGCGAGCCCGTGGATGCGACAGCGCTGCGGAACCATGCAGCGGTGCTCTACGGCAGATCCGATGCGAGTCCCGGTCCATGGAGCATCGGAAGCGATGGCGCACCTGCCGAGCAGTTCCTGCCGGAACGGCGTCTGGTCCTGGGCAATGCGGAAGCCCAGGTCGACGCGGCGATCGCAGGCGCCGGCATCGCCCAGTTGCCCACCTGGCTGATCGGCGATCATCTTCGGCGTGGCGAGCTGCGCCGGGTTCTTCCCGAACTCGACATCGACGGCCTGCCGATCCACGTCGTCTGGCCCCGCCGCAGGCAACTGCTGCCGAAGGTGGATACCACGGTGAAGTACCTGACGGACAGGATGCGCGCCGCGATCGCACAGTAGCAGGCAGCCTCCGGGTGTACCCGCAAAATCCCGTGGCCTGACTACCGGCACATGCGCCCCCGCCTCGGGGCTTCCTATGGTCGGGTGTTGCGTCTCCTCCCAGGATCGTCCCGACCATGCGCCATTCCCTTCCGCTGGGCATCTGCCTCGCGTTGACCGCCGTTGCCTGCTCGCCTTCCGCCCCGCCGGCACCCCCGCCGCTCACCGACTTCACGAGCAACTCGGGTGCGCCCCTCACGCCGGAGCAGCAGGCCGTCAGCTTCGAGCATGCCGACCTGCACTTCCGAGTGGACCCGGTAGCTCGCCGGCTCGAAGGCGATACCACGCTGACTTTCCAGTTGAAAGCGCCGCTCAGGCGCATGGTGCTCGACCTCGACCGCAACTTGCCGATCGACGCGGTGGAAGTGGATGGCCAGCGCCTGGCCCAGTCGGCCTACCGCAATACCGATGGGCACCTGGAAGTCGACTTCCCGCATCCGCTGATTGCCGGCGACACCACCTCGATACGCGTGATCTATCACGGCCGGCCCCATACCGCGGTCAAGCCGCCGTGGGATGGCGGGATGGTCTGGTCGACCACGCCGGATGGACAGCCGTGGATCGCCACCGCGGTCGAAGGCGAAGGCTGCGACATCTTCTGGCCGTGCATCGACCATCCGACCGGACGGCCGAAGCTGGTGGACGAATACGTGACCGTGCCGGCGCCGCTGGTGGCCGTGGGCAATGGCGTGTCCATGGGCATGGAAGAGAAGGACGGCATGCGCACCTACCACTGGCGCGCGCACGAAGTGAGCACGTACGGCATCTCGTTGAACATCGGCCCCTACCGCGAGCTTTCGGGTACGTACAAGAGCCGCTTCGGCGACAGCTATCCGATGAATTACTGGTACGTGGACGACGAAGCGAAGGCACGGGCCTTGTTCGCCGAGTTCCCGCAGACGCTCGACTACCTCGAGGGCACCATCGGCCCCTATCCGTTCCGTTCGGAAAAGATGGGCGTCGTGGAGACGCCGTATAAGGGCATGGAGCACCAGACCGTGAACGCGTATGGCAACGACTACGCCAAGACGCCCTACGGCTACGACGATCTCCTGCAGCACGAACTTTCGCACGAGTGGTTCGGCAACCAGTTGACCAACGCCAACTGGGACGACATGTGGCTGCACGAGGCCTTCGCCACCTATATGCAGCCCCTGTATGCAGGCTACCTTGGGGGCCAGCAGGCGTACTTCTCCACCCTGATGCGCCTGCGCAGCATCGTGGCCAATCATCACCCGATCGTGTCCGGCACGCCGCGCCGCGAAGAGGACGTCTACAACGACGAGCGCGGCGGCCCTGGCCAGGACATCTACAACAAGGGTGCCCTGATGTTGCACACCCTGCGCAACACCATCGGCGACGAGGCGTTCTACCGCGCGGTACGCCTGATGGTGTATGGCACCGAGAATCCGCTGCCGGGCAACTTCTCGCCGCGCTACGGCACGACGAAAGAGTTCATGGACATCGTCGACAAGGTCACCGGCAAGGACATGCGCTGGTTCTTTAATGTTTACCTGTACCAGGCGGCGCTACCCGACCTGCAGGTGAAGCGTGAGGGTACGGTCCTGCACCTGACCTGGTCGGTGCCGGGCAACGGCCCCTTCCCTCTTCCGGTGGACGTCAAGGTCGGCGACCGCGTGCTGACCCTGCCCATGACCGACGGACGTGGCGATGTGACGCTTCCGGACGAGCACACCTTGTACGTGATCGACCCGGAGTCGAAGCTCCTCCGTCGCGATACCGCGATGGAAGCCTTCAGCGAGTACATGAAGCAACACAGGCCCAAGCACCGGTAGCAGTCCGGGCAAGCCCTTCTCCCGCCGGCACGCCGTGCCGGCGGGAACGGGAATGCCCTGTATTACCTGCCTTCGAACGCGGCCTGGATCTTGCCGATGTCGATCTTCCTCATCGTCATCATCGCCTGCATCGCACGTGCCGCGGCGGCACTGTCGGGGCTGCTGAACATCGGGATCATCTGGCGCGGCACGATCTGCCACGAGAGGCCGAACCTGTCCTTGAGCCAGCCGCACATGCCCTCGCTGCCGCCGGCGCCGAGCTTCGCCCACATCTCATCGACCTCGGCCTGCGTTTCGCAGTCGACCATCAGCGATATCGCTTCGGTGAACGGGAAATTCGGGCCGCCGTTCAGCGCCAGGAGCTGCTGGCCTTCGATCTCGAAGCGGACGGTGAGCACCTTGCCCTTTTGCGACGGCACGGCGTCTCCGTAATGCGATGTCTCCAGGATGCGGCCGTTCCTGAAGATCGAAAGGTAATGATTGACCGCCTCCTCGGCGTTGAAGTCGAACCAGAGGCAGGGCGTGATCTTCGCTGGAACGGTCATGGCAGGGACTCCCTCTTCACGGCTGGAAAAGACTGCTCTGTGCGCTAGTGAGGCTGGCGAAACTGTCGTTCAACGGCGCGAGGATCGCGTCGGCGATGGGCTGCAGCTGGCTCGACAGATAATGCTCGTAGTCGATCCGGGAGACGAGTGCTTCCAGTGGCTCCGGCCCGTTCACGGTCATCACGTAGCTGATCCAGCCCCCGTTCTGGTAGCGCCTCGGGCGACCGTTCCGGGCGTTGTATTCGTCTGCCAGGCGCGCGGCGCGCACCTGCGGGGGCGTATTGCGCTGGTAGTCGCTCAGCTTGCCGCGCAGCCGCTTGCGATAGACCAGCTGGTCGTCCAGCTCCCCCGCGACCAGGCGCCGCGCATGGTCCTCGACGAAACCGGCGTACGGCTGCTCCTTGAAGATGAGGAGGTAGAGCGCCTGCTGGAACTTCTGCGCCAGCGGCGTCCAGTCGGTGCGCACGGTCTCCAGTCCGCGATAGACCACCTCTTCGCTGCCATCCTCCCGCACTACCAGGCCGGCGTATCGCTTCTTGCTGCCTTCCTCGCTGCCACGGATCGTCGGCATGAAGAACCGCTGGTAATGCGTGTCGAATTCGATCTCCAGGGCACTTTCCAGGCCTATCGTGCCGGCGAGGTGTTCGCGCCACCAGCGGTTCACCTTTTCCACCAGCACGTCCGCGATGGCTTCCGCCTCCGCCTCGCCGCGCCGCTGCTTCAGCCAGATGAAGATCGAATCGGTATCTCCGTAGATGGCTTCGTATCCCTCCGCCTCCACCAGCTCGCGCGTGCGGCGCATGATTTCGTGGCCGCGCAGCGTCACCGCCGAGACCAGCCGGGGATCGAAGAAGCGGCAGTCGCGGGCGCCCAGCACGCCGACGAACGAATTCATCAGCAGCTTGAGGGCCTGCGAGAGCGCCTGGTTGCCGAGGCGCTTCGCCTCGTCGCGGCGCTCCCACAGCTGGGTGACAATGGCGGGAAGGCAGTGCTTTTCGCGCGAGAAGCAGCTGCCGTCGAAGCCCGGCACGGCCGCCGCCGGATCGAGCAGACCCTCCACCAGGCCAACCGGGTCGACGAGATAGGTGCGGATGATCGACGGATACAGGCTCTTGTAGTCGAGTACGAGCACCGAATCGTAGATGCCGGGCCGGGAATTCATCACGAACCCGCCCGGGAACGGCGCATCGGGAACATCGCCGACATTGGGTGCCACGTAACCGGCGCGATGCATGCGTGGCAGATAGACATGGCTGAAGGCCGCGATGGACCCGCCGAAGTGGTCGGCCGCGAGGCCGGTCACATGGGCACGCTCGAGCAGGAATTCGAACAGCTTCGCCTTGGCGAAAATCCGTGTCACCAGTTCGCAGTCCTTGAGGTTGTAACGGGCCAGCGCGACCTTGTCCTCGCGGAACCGGCGATCGATCTCGGCCATGCGGTGGTACGGGTCGTCGATCGCCTTGCCCTCGCCAAGCAGGGTCTGGGCGATGTGCTCGAGGCTGAAGGACGGCGAGCTCCACTGCGCGGCACGCAGCGCCTCGATGCCGTCGATCACCAGGCGCCCTGCCGTTGGGGCGAAGAGGAAACCCTCGCGCGTTCCGTGTGCGCGCCACTCGATCGGCTGCCCTCCGCGCGCCAGCAGCAGCGGTACCCGATGCGTATCGGCGTGCCTCTGCAGCAGGTTCAGGTCGAACTGGATGAGGTTCCAGCCGATGATGGCGTCGGGATCGTGTTCGTGGAACCACGCATTCAGGCGATGGATGATCTGCCCAGGCTCGGCGACGTATTCGAGGTCGAAGTCGTCCGGCACCTCCGCGCCCTTCGCCGCCTCCCCGAGCATGTATACCTGCCGCTGTCCGCATCCTTCCAGCGCCACGGAGTACAGGTCGCCATGCGCGCTGGTTTCGATGTCCAGGGACACCGCGCGCAGCGCCGGCCGGTAATGCGCCTCGGGCGCCAGCCTGGGGTCGAGAATGCGGTCGCCATCCACGACACCGCCTTCGACGTTCACCGCGGCCGTGATGAAGCGCTCCATCATGAAGCGCTCGGCCGGCCGCACGTCCGCTTCGTACAGGGCGACGCCGCGTTCCCGGAGACGGCGCTCGAGCAGCACCATCTGCCTGTAGCTGCGCGTGTAGACGCCCAGGACCGGTTCCTGGGCGAAGGTCTTCAACGGCAGCGCGCGCAGTTCCGCGGCGCCGGCCCGGCGTGCCGCCGTCTCGACCTCCGCCTGCCGCGACGCCACGGCGAACGCCACCGACGACTGCGCCGAGACGATGACCAGCCGGGGACCGTCGTCCGTGGCCAGCCAGAACTCGAGGTCGGTCCCGTGTCCGGTATCCCGCCAGCGGCGGGTAAGGATGAAGCCCGGGCGGCTGGGTAGACTCATCTCCCAATGATACCTGCCCGCCCTGACTGCACCGATCTACGGCACGACAGCAGAGCCTGAACGAGCCATTAGGAAAACGTGCAGACGATGCGTGCTTTGTATTAACGCCGTCATGACGCTGCTGCCTTAATGCCGACACAATGACGACGTTTACTTGACGCGTGTCGCAAAAACGGCACTCATCGCTTTGAGGCATCCAGGACGCCCTCTATGCTCGGGGCAGTGAATCGATCCGCCATTCCCCATGTAGCGGAGGATCGATATCGGCGAAGGACATCGTGTTCCACCACGAACGGCGTCGGCACGGGCAGAACGTCAAGCCCGCCGGAGAACGTGCGCCTCATGACCCCGGTAACGCACCAGGCAGGTGCGAAAAGCGTTCGCCCCATCAGGGCTGCGCCGCATCCTGCTGCAAAAAATATAGTCGAATCAAACACATGAGCGCATGCAGCTTACCGACCCATTCAGACTACTAGCGATATAAACGTCTAGACGTCCATTCAGATTCGGGAAAGACGCAGCCGCATGACGACTAAGATTGATCTGGTTCATGACGACGACACTATCGATCTCAATGCGTTGTTCGGTACGTTGCTCGACCACAAGTGGCTCATCGCGGCCATCACCGGCACGTTCTTCGTGGCCGGCGTGCTCTACACGATGCTTGCGACTCCCATCTACCAGGCGACGGCCGTCGTGCAGGTGGAGCAGAAGACCCCAAGCCTCCCGGGCCTGAGCGATCTCACCCAGTCCCTGGGCACGACGGCATCGCAGGCCACCACCGAGATCGCGCTGATCACCTCCCGTCTCGTCGTCGGCGCGGCGGTGGACGACCTGCGGCTGGACGTGCAGGTGCAACCGCAGCGCTTCCCCCTGATCGGCGACTACCTCTCGCGTGGCCGCAAGCCAGGCCAGCTCGCAGCCCCCCGCTTCGGCCTGAGCCGCTATGGCTGGGGCGGCGAACTGGTGGACATCTTCAGGCTCGAAGTGCCCGATACCCTCATGGGCCGGAAGCTCGAGCTGCGCGCCGGAGAGCGCGGGCATTACGGCCTGTTCGACGACGACGGCAAGCGCATCCTGGACGGATCGGTGGGACAGCTCGTCCACGCTGCCGGCGTGACGATGCAGCTCAAGCAGCTGGTCGCCAATCCCGGGACACGCTTCGACGTCGTCGTCCAGCCCAGGCTGAGCACGATCGGCAAGCTGCAGGGCGATGTCGTGGCGCTCGAGCAGGGCAACGATTCCGGGATCATCGGCCTTACTTATAACAACGCCGATCCCGACCTGGCGCAGCAGATCCTGGCGCATATCACCTCGGCGTACGTGCGCCAGAACGTGGAGCGCAATTCCGCGGAAGCCGCCAGCCAGCTGCAGTTCGTCAAGGACCAGCTGCCCAAGGTACGCCAGGAGCTGGACCGGGCACAGGCCGCGATGAACGACTTCCAGACGAAGTCGCACTCCATCGACCTCAGCATGCAGACCAAGGGCCTGCTCGACCAGATCGTCGCGGTCGAGAACAGCATGCAGCAACTGCACCTGCAGGAAGCGGACATCGAGCGCCGCTTCACGCATGACCATCCGGCCTACAAGGCGCTGCAGCAGCAGATGGGACAGCTGCAGGCGCAGAAGGACAAGATGCAGAAGGAAGTGGGCGACCTGCCGGATACCCAGCAGCAGCTGCTGAAGCTCAATCGCGACGTCCAGGTCAGCAGCACCACGTATACCAGCCTGCTCAACCAGGCGCAGCAACTCGACATCGCTAGGGCGGGCACGGTGGGCAACGTGCGCGTCGTGGACACGGCGGCGGTGGACAAGACCCAGCCGGTGCAGCCGCGCAAGGCCCTCATCGTCATCGTCGCCACCTTCCTCGGCGGCTTCCTTGCCCTGGCCCTCGTGTTCCTGCGGCAGATCCTGAACCGCGGCATCGAGGATCCCGCCGCCATCGAAGACCTTGGCCTTCCGGTATATGCGTCGGTGCCGCTTGGTTCCGGTCCCGGCGTGCGGGCACCGAAAAACCGGCACGGCAAGCCCCCGCGTGGCCCACTGCTCGCCATTGGCTCGCCGTCGGACCTCGCCGTCGAAGCGATCCGCAGCCTGCGTACCAGTCTGCATTTCGCGCGGCTCGAGGCGAAGAACAACGTGCTGATGATCACCGGTTCCAGCCCTTTCGCAGGCAAGACCTTCGTCTCGGGAAACCTCGCGGCGGTGATCGCCCAGGCAGGCCAGCGTGTGCTGCTGGTGGACGGCGACATGCGTCGCGGCACGCTGCACCAGGTACTCCGGGTCGAACCCAAGCCCGGACTGTCGGAGCTCCTCGTAGGCGAGGCGGAACTGGCCGACGTGGTGCAGCCGGGCCCGTTGCCGAACATCTCGTTCGTGGCCCGCGGGCGCGTGCCGCCCAACCCGTCCGAACTGCTGATGCACGAGAACTTCACCCGGTTCATCGCCGCCGTGGTGCCGTCCTACGACCTGATCATCATCGATACGCCGCCGATCCTCGCCGTGACGGACGCGGCCGTGATCGGCCACCACGCCGGCACCAGCCTGCTCGTCGCCCGCTTCGGGCTGAACAAGGCACGCGAACTGGCCTTGGCGAAACAACGCTTCGAACACAACGGCGTGGAGCTCAAGGGAGCCATCTTCAACGCCGTCGAGCGCCGCACGTCCGGTTATTCCACCTACGCCTACTACAAGTACAAGGCCGATCCGGCCTGAGCCGCGAGAAGCGAAGACCATGACGCGCATCCTGATCGTCGGAAACCACACCTGCGGAAACCGCGGCGACTGCGCCATCCTGCGCGGCCTGCTCGAATGCCTGGAGGACGCAGTCCCGGGAAGCAGGATCGACGTGACCAGCCGCTTCCCGGTGAGTTCCGAGTACCTGCTGGGGCGCTCCCTGCTCCCCGACATCCTGAACGGCTATTACCTGGACGCAGGCAGGAAGCGTCTCGGCGGAATGCGTTCCAGCCTGCTGCGCCGGCTGGTGCCCTGGCTGCTGCACGGGCACCTGCGACGACGATGGTGGGCCAAGTGCATTCCCCTGCCCCGGCTGCATCGCAAGTACATCGCCTCGCTGGCGGAGTACGACGTGGTGATCCAGGTGGGCGGCTCGTTCTTCGTGGACCTCTACGGTGCCACCCAATACGACCAGGCGAGTTGCGCCCTGCTCGCCGGGCGTCCCGTCTACATGCTCGGCCACAGCGTGGGGCCCTTCCAGCACGCGTTCTTCCGCAAGGTGTCGCGGGACGTGATGGCCCGGGTCGACGCGCTCGCATTGCGCGAGGAAGTCAGCGCGCGACACATGCAGGAAGCCGCCATCCCGCAGGAAAAGCTTCGCTGGACCTCGGACACCGCCTGGCTCGTGCACCCGGGCCCGCCGGTGGAGGTGGATATGGCGAAGCCCACGGTCGCGGTCACGTTCCGCGAACTTGCGCCGTTCGACAAGCGCCTGGGGGTGACCCAGGCGCAGTACGAACGCGCGTTCGCCCAGCTGCTGGATGCGGTGATCGACGCCGGTTTCCACGTGCGTGCGTTCTCCACCTGCACGGCCATCGACGGCTACCCGAAGGACGATCGCATGATCGCCCTCAAGGTGCGCTCCCGTCTTCGCCGGCCGGAATCGTTCGAGGTCGAGATGGACGAACTGAACGACGTCCAGCTCGGCCGGCGTCTCGGCGCCTGCGTGCTCACCATCGGCACGCGCCTGCACAGCGCGATCATCTCGATGAACTTCGGCACGCCCTCGGTGGCGCTGAACTATGAGCACAAGTCCGAAGGCATCATGAAGCGGCTTGGCGTCGACGATCTGGCGATGCCGGTGCACTCGCTGCTCGACGGCACGCTGCGCGACAAGGTGCTCGCCTTGCTTGGCGACACCGGCCTGCGCGCGCGGGTGGCGGCCGCCGTGGCCCGCGAAAAGGCCTTCGCGCGCGAATCCCTGCTCGCCACGCTCGCTATCGGACCCTGAGCCATGCCGGTACTCTTCGTCCTTCCCGAGTTTCCCAGGTATTCGGAAACCTTCGTCATCGACCAGATCGTGGGCCTGCTCGATCGCGGCTTCGACGTGCGCATCCTCGCCGTGAGCCGCGGCGCCACGCCGGCGCCAGGCGACATCGTGTCCACGCGCGGCCTGATGGATCGCGCGACCTTCATTTTTCCGCACGCGGCGAGTGCGTCGGCCGGCTGGCAGATAGCGCTGCGCCGATTGTGCCAGGTACTCCCCGGCCTGCCCCGCCGCCGCGTGCGCCGTGCGCTTTCGGTCAGGCGCTACGGCCATGCCGCGAAGAGCCTCGTCCTCGCCGGCGCCGCGCGGCGCCTGCGCGAACCGCTCAGGGCGCGCGCGATCATCGCGCATTTCGGTCCGAGCGGCGTGCTCGCAGACCATCTGCGTGCGCTGGGCCTGCTAGAAGGTCCGCTTTACACCGTATTCCACGGCTACGACCTCTCCCAGCACAGCGTGCTCGCGCGCCATCTGGGCGACTACCAGCGACTTTTCGCCAGGGGTGAGCACATGCTGCCGATCAGCGCGGCGTGGAGCCGGAAGCTCGTTTCGCTCGGCTGCACGCCGGAAAAGATCCACGTGCACCGCATGGGAGTCGACCTCGAAAGCTTCCGTTTCGCGCCTCCGGAACATCGGGTGCCGGTGCAGGCACGGCCCCTGCGCGTGCTCTGCGTCGCGCGCCTGGTCGAGAAGAAAGGCGTGGCATACCTGTGCGACGCGGTGGCGCAGCTGGCCTGGCGCCGTGTGCCGGTGGAGCTCGAGGTGATCGGCGACGGTCCGCTGCAAGGCGAACTGGAGCGATTCGTGGCAGCGAAGGGACTCACTGAGCGAATCTTCATCCGCGGACGCCGGGACAAGGCCTATGTACAGGCAGCCCTTGCCCGCGCGGACGTCTTTGCGCTGCCGAGCGTCACCGCTACGGATGGCGACCAGGAGGGCATCCCTGTCTCGCTCATGGAAGCCATGGCGAGCGGCGTGCCCTGCCTTTCCACCGTGCACAGCGGCATCCCCGAACTGATCGAACACGGCCGCTCGGGATGGCTGGTGCCGGAACGCGACGTAGATGCGTTGGCCGACGCGCTGGCCAGCGTCCAGCGCGGAGACCACGACCTCGCTGCCATCGCCCGGAACGGGCGTCGCACCGTGGAAACCCACTTCAACCAGAGCCGGCTTCACGACCAGCTCGCCGCCCGGTTGGCCTAGGAGACCCGCGCCATGTCGTCCACCAGACGCGACGCCTTATGGACCGCCGGGTCCACCCTGGTCAGTGCCGCCAGCCAGCTGCTCCAGATCGCGGTGCTCGCCCATCACGTCGATGCGCACCTGCTCGGTGCCTTGGCCATCGTCAACGTGGTGAACGCGATCGCCACGCTGCTGCAGGACATGGGCCTCAGCAGTTACCTCGTGCACCGGCAGGACATCACCCGCCCGGAACGCACCTCCCTGTTCATGATCAGCACGGGACTGGGGCTGTTTTCCGCACTGGTGCTGTTCATCGTCTCCTACCCCATTGCCGACTTCTACGGTTCGGAGGTCCTCGGCGGCCTGCTGCGCCTTTCCACCGTGAACTTCGCGCTGCTCGGGCTCGCCGCGCAATACCAGGCGAGCCTCATCAAGTCCTTCCGCCTCCCGGAACTGGCGCGTATCGAAGTGGGTGGACGCCTGTCCGGCCTGGCCACCCTGCTGATGCTGGTGCTCGTCTTCGGCGCCTCCATCGAAGCAGCGGTCTACGCGATGATCGTCAACAGCCTGGTGCGGCTGGTGTGCTTCCTGGCTGCCGCCGACCGCGACTGGCACCCTGGTCGCGTGTACGACCGCCTCATCGTGCGGCAGGCACTGCGTTATGGCGCGTTCCAGCTTGGCTCGCAGGTGATCAACCAGCTTCGCAGCCAGGCGGACCAGATCATCCTCGGCAAGTTCCTGGGCCTCGCCGCACTGGGTGTCTATTCGCTGGCGAAGGAACTGGTGCTGCAGCCCACCAAGCTGATCATGCCGGTGGTGCAGCGGCTGGCCTTGCCCCGGCTGGCGACCCGACAGGACGATCCCGCAGCGCTTCGCGGCTTGTACCTCGCCGGGTTGCGCGGCGTATCGGTGGCCGCCGCCGGCGTGTTCATCATGCTGGCGGTGTTCGCACCCGCCGCGGTAACGATCCTGTACGGCCAGCGCTACGCGGGCGTGTCGCACCTCATTCCCTTGATGCTGCTGTTCGGCATGCTGCGCCCCCTGGGCTCGCTGATCGGTGCGCTCAGCCAGAGCCTTGGCCGTTCGGACATCGAGTTCGGCTGGAACCTGAGGATATGCGGCGTGACGCTGCTGGTGACGGTGATCGGCGCGTACTCCCGCTCGCTCGACGTCATGGCGATGGCGCTGGCCATCAGCCAGGTGCTCGCGACGGTGCTTTCGTACTACTTCTTCTCCTCCAGAATCATCCGCATCACGGCCCGTGAATTCTTCAGCTCGTGGACCGTGGAGAGCTTCGTGCCCTACGCCTTCCTCATGCTCGCGGTGGCGATCTACCCCGCCGAGGACTGGAAGGCCAGCGTGGTCCGCTTCGTGCTCGTCACGCCGCCGCTGCTGTGGGTGGCCTGGCGCACGCGCGACATGTGGCTCAACCGCTTCGCACAACCGGTAGGCGCCTGATGAACGGAACGACCGCACCCCTGGTCAGCGTGTACATACCGACGCGAAACCGCTCGGCCCTGCTGCGTCGCGCGCTGGACTCGGTACTGGAGCAGACCTGGCCAAGGATAGAGATCCTGGTCTGCGACGAAGCCTCGACGGACGACACGCCGGAGGTGCTGGCCTGGTATACCCGCTGCCATCCCGGCAAGATCATCGGCCTGCGCAACGACACGCCGCAAGGTGCCTGCCGGGCACGCAACCGTTGCATCGAGCACGCATCGGGCACCTATGTCACGGGCCTCGACGACGACGACTTCTTCCATCCCCAGCGGATCGAGTGCCTCGTCGACCTTTATCGCCGCCACCAGCCCTCGTTCGCGTGCAGCCGCTTCCGTTATTTCCAGTCCGTTTCCCAGGTAGCCGCACTGCGCGACCGGCTCCACGACGGGACGGAACTGGCGAAGGCCGATCCGCTCGGGCTCCAGGACTTGCTGTACGCCAACCTCGCCGGCAACCAGATGCTTACCGAGCTGTCGCGCATGCGCGAGCTGGGGGGGTTCGACGAGGCCATGCCGTCCTGGCAGGACTACGACATGTGGATCCGCCTGGTCGACCGCTTCGGCCCGGCCGTGCGGGCACGCACGCTGCTTTCCTTCGTCGACGACGACCGCTCGCGGGCACGCATCCGCAACTCCAGCAAGCGCGCCGAAGGCAGCGAGCGCTTCATCGCCAAGCACGCGCGGCTGATGAATGCCGACCAGCGGCGCAACCACCGCAACATCCAGTACGTGATGAACCGGGAGCGGCCGCCGCTGGGCGAAATCGTGCGCAACGTGTCGCTGGGCGGATACAAATCCACCATCAAGCTGTTGCTGCACAAGTTCTTCGGCGTGGCGATCGGATGAAGATCAACAAGACACGTGCCGCCGCCGTCGTCCTCATGGCGATGCTGTTCGTGCAGGTTCCGCTGACTCACAGCTCGGCCAGCAAGTCGCACGTGAACGTCTACCACATCCTCCTGCTCCTCATGCCGGTGATCTATGTGCCGGCGCTGCGCCACCTGAAGTTCAACCCGGCCACCGCGTTCATCGCCACGATGGCCCTGACTTCGCTCGCCGCGGCAACCCAATACGGCGGCGGCATGCGCTCCACCCTGATCGTGTTCGTGGCGGCGTCGTACTTCCTCGGCGTGGTGTTCGGGCGGAAGCTTCCGGACCTCGACCTGCGCCGCATCTTCGTGTGGGTGCTCGGCTGCTGCATCGTCTTCATCCTCGTTCGCGACGCGGTCTACGCGGGGCAGCTGGGTGCCGTGTACGCTCGCAGCGAGGCGGCGTCGGGCGTGCTTTACATGTCCACGGGCGGCCGCAATATCGAGGCAAGCCTGCTGGCGCTCCTGTCCATCCTTCTCCTGGGTACGCGCGCCTACCCCATCGCCGCGGGGATCGCCTTCCTCACCAGCGCCATGATGCTTTCCCGCGCCGGCCTGGTCGGCGCGGCGGTGTCCATCGGGATCGCGGCATATCGCGCCCGTAAGACCCGCTCGTACTACCTCTACACCTTCCTCGGCATTGCGATGATCGTGCTGATCGGCGGGCTCGTGGTGTCTTCCGTCGTGGACATTCCCGTCCTGGACCGCTTCAACCTCCAGGCCGAGACGCAGCTCGAGCACAAGAACGTCGGCCGGCTGGCCTTGTGGAACAGCGCGACGCAGGCATTGGAGAAGAACCTCTTCGGCTACGGGGTCGGTAATGGCGTCCCGCTGATGGAGCAGATTTCCGGCCTGACCTTCGTGGAGAACAACGTCCACGACATCTACCTGCAGTTCCTCCTCGAAGGCGGCGTGCAGTCGCTGCTGCTGTTCCTGGCGATGGTGGGACACATCCTGTTCCGCCCGGCCGAGGGTCAGCAGCGCAACATCAAGGCCTTCCTGCTCTGCTACCTGATGCTGGCCTTCATCGAGTTCAGCGGGTACGAAGCCTATTTCTGGTTCTTCGTGGGCATGTTCTACGCACGCAACGATCTGCGCCGCGTCCGCCTGCGCCAGGAGTCCGCCAGGCGGCCTGTAGGAGCGGACCTGTCCGCGACAGCCTTTCGCGAAGCGCCACAGGCCCTGCTGCCTCATGGCGAAAAGATGTCGCGGACAAGTCCGCTCCTACAAGGGGATGGGCATGTTTGAGGACTTTCGCGCGGACGTGCGCCGTTACAAGAGTTTGCCCGGATACCGCGGCATGCTCTGGTGGGTGCTGGACCAGTCGTTCTGGGTGATCCTGTGCTATCGCGTGATCGCCGCCGCCCGTGGCAGCCGGCTGCACACGCCGCTGCGCGTGTTCGAGAAGGTCGCCGAATTCGTCTTCAAGTGCTACCTGCCGACCACGACGAGGATCGGTCCCGGCCTCGTGATCTATCACGCCTTCGGCGTCATCGTGAACGGCAAGACCACCATCGGCGCGAACTGCACGCTGTACGCGCGCGTCTGCATCGGCAACCGCTGGCCCGGCGACGGAACCCCGGTGATCGGCGACAACGTCACCATCGGCACCGGCGCGTGCATCTTCGGACCCGTGGTCATTCCGGACAATGCCGTGGTGAAGGCCAATGCCGTCATCACTCCCTCTTCCCTACCCACGCCACCTGTTGGAGCAGCGTCATGAGCGAGGCCGACGTGCGATTGTCCATTGTCATCATCACCTGGAACGAACTGGATAACCTCGAGCGCTGCCTGCGATCCCTGCTGGACAAGGTCGACTTTGCCCGCGACGAGGTGATCGTCGTCGACAATGGCTCCACCGACGGCAGTGCGGAATTCGTCGCGACGCTTCCGCAGATCCGTTATCTCCCGCTGGAACGCAACTTCGGCGTCGGCCCGGCACGCAACCGTGGGCTGTTCCTTGCCCGGGGCAAGTACTGCATGACCCTGGACAACGACACCATCTTCCTCACCGACGATCCCGGCAGCATCGTGGACGCGTTCTTCCAGGCCTACCCGGATGCCGGCGTCGTCGGCTTCGAGCTGCTCAACGTCGATCGCAGCCGGCAGGATTCGACCCGACGCTTCCCGCGTTTCTACCAGCCGATCGCGGCGCGCCTGCCGTTCAGCCGCAGGCTCGGGTTCGTGCGGCGCGAGCTCGAACGCCACCTGATGCTGGACACCCGCTTCGACGAAGGCCGCGACCCCATGGAGGTCGATTACGTACTCGGTGCCAACCAGACCTTCACCAAGGAGGTAGCCGCGCTGCTGATGGGCTACGACGACCGCATCTTCTTCGGGCCGGAGGACGCGGAGTTCTGCGTTCGCACGCGCAAGATGGGCCTGCGCAATTACTACAGCCGGAAGATCTCCGTGATCCACGACTACAAGCGGCGCACGCGCAAGTTCTCCAGGCTGACCATCAAGCACCTCGCCGGCTTCGCCTATATGCTCAGGAAGCACGGCGGGGTGTACCGCTACTCGCTCAGCGAGCGGCGCTGAGGGCCCTTCATCATGGACCGTCGCGCCTTCCTCCAGCGGACCGCCTTGACACTGACCGTGGCTGCCATCCTGCCGCTGCGTGAGGTCGCCGCCGGGACCGGCGTCGGCAAGCGCTACTACGTGGACAGCGCCGCGGGAAACGACGGACACGACGGAAGCAGCGCCGCGCAGGCCTGGCAGAGCCTGCGCAGGCTAAACCAGACCCGGTTCGGACCGGGCGACCGCGTCTTCTTCAAGCGCGGCGGCGACTATCGTGGGGTATTCGAGCCCATGGGTTCCGGCCGCGCGGATGCCCCCGTAGTGGTGGACGCCTATGGCGACGGCGCGCTTCCCCACCTGCATGCCGACGGCGATGCCGCCTCCACGGTGCTGCTGCGGAACGTGAAGTACTGGACGTTGCGCAACCTGGCGATCTCCAATCGCGGTGGGCAGGCCGCACCGCGCCGGACGGCCCTGCACCTCTTGCATGAAGATGCCGGCGTCGTGCACGGGATCGTGCTGCAAGGCCTGCATATCCACGACGTCAACGGCTCCCCGGTCAAGAAGGACGGCGGAGGCAGCGCCATCCTCGTCGAAGCCAGGAGCAAGGGCCGTCCCACGCGTTACGACGGCCTCACCATAGAGGACAACACGATCGAGCGCTGCCAGCGCGACGGCATCCTCTTCCTTCGTGCGGGTACCCGTGCAGGAGGCCTGGCTACCGACGTGGTGGTTCGCGGCAACCGTCTCAGCGGCGTCCCCGGGGATGGCATCCTGGTGAAGGGTTGCGACGGCGCACTCGTGGAACGCAACACGGTAAGCCAATGCGGCGACCTTCCGCGTGGCGAGGCCGCCGCCGGCATATGGCCGTTCGACTGCGACAACACGCTCATCCAGTACAACGAGGTCAGCGGCCACAAGGCCCCGGCCGACGGCCAGGCCTACGATGCCGATTTCCATTGCCGCGGCACGATCATCCAGTACAACTACAGCCACGACAACGCCGGTGGCATGGTCCTGGTCTGCAACGACGGAAGGGGTGCGCAAGGCATCGGCAACACCGGCAGCATCGTGCGTTACAACGTCAGCATCAACGACGCCTTGCGCAAGAGCGGAAGCGCTTCATTGCGCATCTCCGGCCCGGTGGACGGCAGCCAGATCTACAACAACATCATCATCATTCCCGGCAAGCCCGACCCGGGTTCCCAGATCACCGTGTTCAAGGCGACCAGCTGGCACGGCGTACCCAGCGGCACGGCGATACACGACAACATCGTGGTGGCCCCGGGATCGCCGGGCATCGACATGAAGCTGGCGAAGCAGACACGGTTGGGCGCGAATCACTTTGCCGGGAACACGAGCGTGCTGGAGCGCTTCCGCACCCGGCGGCCTGCGCTGGCGGAAGTGAATGCCCTGGTAAAGGCATGCTTCGCGAACGGCAAGCCCGTTCCCGATGCCATGGACCGCATCGCCCGCCTTGCCTGACGGCCGCTACCACTGCGCGGCCTGCATGTCAGTAACGCGGCTGCAGATGCCAGCGCCACGCGCTGTCCAGGATGTCGTCGAGCACACCGATCCGCGGCTGCCAGCCGAGCCGCTCCCGCGCCTGCAGGCTCGAGGCCACGAGCGTCGCGGGATCGCCCGGCCGGCGGCCGGCGATCGTGTGCGGCACCTCGCGTCCCGTGACGCGCCGGGCAGCCGCGATGACCTCGCGCACACTGAAGCCTTCGCCATTGCCGAGGTTGAAGGCGAACGCCCCTTCGTTCTCCTCGAGGAATTCCACCGCCAGGAGATGAGCCGAGGCGAGATCGTTCACGTGCACGTAGTCACGCACGCAGGTGCCGTCGCGCGTCCCATAGTCGTCACCGAACACCTTGAGCCCGGGACCATGCCCGAGCACGGCTCGGAGCAGGTTGGGAATGAGATGGGTCTCCGGCTGATGCGATTCGCCGATGGACCCGGAGGGATCCGCGCCAGCCGCGTTGAAATACCGCAATGCCACGGATCGCAGGCCATAAGCGCGATAGGCGTCGCCCAGGACGCGCTCGATCATCAGCTTGCTCTGCCCATACGGGTTGATCGGCTCGGTCGGGTGGGTCTCGTCGATGGTCTCGCTGCGCGGGTTGCCGAACACGGCGGCCGTCGACGAAAACACGAGCCGCTGGATACCTGCCTCGCGCATCGCGGCCAACAGCACCAGGGTGTTGGCCACGTTGTTCCGGTAATACTGGTAAGGATCCAGGACCGATTCGCCCACCAGCGAGCGCGCGCAGAAGTGCATCACCGCGTCGAACTCATGCGTCGCGAACAGCCGCCACAGCGTCACCGCATCGCCGATGTCGCCGTGGACGAACGGCACATCGGGGCTCACCGCCTCGCGGTGACCCGTCGACAGGTTGTCGTAGACGACCACCTCATGCCGGTTCTCGACCAGGTAGCGCACCATGTGCGAACCCACGTAGCCCGCCCCGCCGCAGATGAGAAACTTCAATCGATACCCCGCCAGGATAGTGGATGCAGGTATTCAACCGGCCTCCTTGACCTGCACATCCCCTGCCGGTGCGACCGCCGAAGATGCCTCGCTGTGCACGAAGCCCTTGAAGATCGTAAGGAAGATGATGCGCAGGTCGAAGGCCAGCGACCAGTGGTTGATGTAGTAAAGATCGAACTCGATGCGCTTGACGAGATCGGTATCGCCGCGCCATCCATTGATCTGTGCCCACCCGGTGATGCCCGCCTTCACCAGGTGCTTGTGCATGTAGCCTGCGATCTCGCCCTTGAATTTCTCGACGAACATCGGTCGTTCCGGACGTGGCCCGACGATGGACATGTCGCCGCGCAGCACGTTGATGAACTGCGGCAGCTCGTCGAGGCTGGTCTGGCGAATGAAGCGGCCGAAGCGCGTGGTGGTCTTGGCCTGGGCGTTGCCCCATTGCACGGCCTTGTTCTTTTCCATGTCCACTGGCATGGAGCGGAACTTCAGCATCTCGAAATCCTTGCCGTCCAGGCCGACGCGGCGCTGCCGGTAGAGCACGGGCCCCGGGCTGGACAGCTTCACGCCGATCGCCAGGACGAGCATCAGGGGACTGATCATGAGCAGGATGGCGGCCGCTATCACGCGGTCCTCGATGGCCTTGAGGATCCATGCATGTCCCAGCAAGGGACTGTCGCGCAGGGTCACCAGCGGCACGCCGCCGCAATCCTCCATACGCTGGTTGATCAGCTGCCGTCCCAGCATGTCCGGCACGAACTTGACCGTCATCACGCGCTCTTCCATGCGATCGAGCGCATATCCGATGGCGCGGTGCGCGCTCACCGGGAGCGCCACGAGTACTTCGTCCCATTCGCCGCTGTCGAGAATTTCGTCGATGTGCAGAAGCGTACCCGCGGAGGGTATCCCGTCGGGAACGCCCTGGTCGTAGGACGTGGAGACGTAAGCGGTGATGACCATGCCCAGGCCGGGATTGGCCTTCACCTGCTGCACCATGTGCAAGCCGGATTCGGTCGCGCCGATCAGGAGGCAGCGGCGCATGCCCACGCCGCGGCGGCGCAAGTACCACAACGTGGCGACTGCCAGCTGCCGCACGGATGCCATGAGTGCCAGGCCAAGGAAGAACGTGAGCGTGACCCACGCGCGCGAGTACAGGTCGCCGACTTTCAGCAGGTAGCCCAGCGCGATCAGCGCCGCGAAGCCTGCGGTCCACGATGCGGCGATGCAGCAATACTGTTCGAAGGAGCGTTCCCCGAGCGGCTGCTCGTACGCCCGCAGAAAGACCGACGCAGCCAGCGTCGCAAGCATGAGGATGATCAGCGCCACCGCATAGAGGCTGCTCATCCGCAAAGTGTCGAAGCGGATGAAATAAGCGAGGTAGCCAGCCACTACCGCGCAGATCGGGTCGCTTGCCCGGATTTCGAGATCCAGCAACGCGTTGAATTTGGACAATTGCATGACAAGTACCTTCTGCCGAAGCGGGAGGCGCCGGCATGGCCGGACTGCCCAGGTACGCGTCCCCACTGTAGGACCGGACGACCCGTCATGCGACGGGCGCCCCATCCGACACGTTTCGTATGCGCCCCCGGCACCGGGGACGCCGTCACTGAAATGTCGTACTTAATCCAGCGCGACACCTTCATGCTGCACCGCGGGGAAAACATCAAGCAATCCACCAACCGTAAATCTGGGAGTGGTGTCACAAAAACAGTCGCCTGCAGCGCACGTTCAGCGTATTGCCTTGACCGTGGAACATAGTTGTCGGTGAATGAAACACTCATCGCGCCGACGCAAACCGCGTTCATGAATGTGATGCGGACACACTCCCCTTCCCTTGGAGAATCAAAGTGAGACGTCTACTCGTTGCATGCGCTCTTCTCGCCGTGACTGCCCCGTTATGGGCGCAGAGCCAGCGGCCAGCCAATGTTTCCAACCCGTCCGACGGCGCGCCGGATACGCCGCGTAAACCGCGGGTCGCCATGCCCAACGAGGCTCGCCAGGCCGCGCAAGGCGCTATTTCTCCCGCTCGCGTCGGCGCCGGCACGGCAGCCATGGCTGCGGCGTCGGGCGCCACCGCCAACGATGCCAACGGCACGGGCAATGATGGAACCGGTGGCACGGGCGGTACCGGCGGCACGGGCGGTACAGGTGGAACAGGCGGCACGGGAGGAACGCATTGATCCATATCGACAGGCGTCTGGACGTCTAAATGGCCGTTCGGTTCCTGAATATTCCAGGGCGGTTAATGTTCGATCGGTTTAAGTACATCGATGGCTTCACCGCACGACGCCACGCAAAGGATTTAGTCCCTGATGAAGTTCCTGCCGACTCTCGGTCTGGCCGGGTGCTGTCTTTTTCTCCAGGCATGCATCCTGGCACCCGGCCAGCACATGAAAACCGGCGAGTTGAACGACAAGGAAAGCGCGACTGGCAGCCGTTACCAGCTCGTTCCGATCACGCCGAAGCTGATCGCCATGGACCGTGCCAGCGCCAACGTGCCGGGCATCGATCCGGAGCTCACGTCCTATAAGCCCGATTCCTATCGCATCGGTCCCGGCGATTCGCTCTACATCACGGTGTGGGAACACCCCGAACTGACCTCCCCCGCCGGTTCGCAGCAGCAGACCGCGGCCAACGGCCGCCTGGTGCGTCCCGACGGCACGCTGTTCTATCCCTATGTGGGGCTGCTGCACGCCGCCGGCCTCACCGTGGAAGAACTGCGCACGGCGATCACCGACCGGCTTACCAGGTACATCGAGAAGCCGCAGGTCGACATCAGCGTGGTCAACTTCGCCAGCCAGAAGGTCACCCTCAGCGGCGCCTTCGTGAAAACCGATCCGCAGAACATCACCGTCACGCCACTGACGTTGAGCCAGGCCATCGGCTCCGCAGGTGTCAATGCCCAGCTGGCGGATCTCTCCGACGTGGTCCTGCGCCGCGACAACCGCGAATACCACCTCGACCTCGACGCACTGTCGCGTTCGCAAAACGGCGGACAGGACATCTACCTCAAAGGCGGCGACAGCATCTACCTGCCTTATAACGACCGCCATGAGGCCTACGTGATCGGCGAAGTGCTCCGTCCGCAGGCCATCGCGTTCAAGACCAGCGATCTCACCCTCACGCAGGCACTCGGGCGTGCGGGCGGTCTCAACCAGACCAGCGCGCGCGGCAAGTCGGTGTACGTCATCCGCGGCGTGGAAGACTTCGAAAAGGCACCGGCAACCGTCTACCAGCTCGACGGCACCTCGCCTTCCGCGTTCGCCGTGGCCGCGCAGTTCTCGGTGAAGCCGGGCGATGTCGTCTTCGTCGGTCCCGCCGGCATCACGCGATGGAACCGCTTCATCAGCCAGCTGTTGCCCCTTTCCGGGTTGATCAGCAACGCGGCCAACGCGCAATACAACCTGGATCGCGACAGCCAGCTCTGAGCGCAGTCGCTCCATTCATCCTTCGAAACTGTACAGGCGTCACAAATGAAGGTCACCA
The DNA here is from genome assembly GCF_056755555.1 of Luteibacter sp. SVR4-7G. Classification (NCBI taxonomy): domain Bacteria; kingdom Pseudomonadati; phylum Pseudomonadota; class Gammaproteobacteria; order Lysobacterales; family Rhodanobacteraceae; genus Luteibacter; species Luteibacter sp. SVR4-7G. Next base: position 73,398 of record NZ_JBPGXO010000009.1, read on the forward strand.
TTTTCGGCACCGGCTACGTGGGTCTGGTTACCGGTGCCTGCCTCGCGGAGATGGGCAACCACGTGGTCTGCGTGGATGTGGACAAGGCAAAGGTCGACGGCCTGCGCCAGGGCGTCGTTCCCATCTTCGAGCCCGGGCTCGAGCCGATCGTCAAACGCAACCATGCGTCGGGGCGGCTGAATTTCACTACCGATCCGGCGCCGGCCGTCGCGCACGGCGAACTCATCTTCATCGCCGTGGGCACGCCCCCCGATGAAGACGGCAGCGCCGACATGAAGTACGTGCTGGGCGTGGCGCGGACCATCGGCGAACACCTCGAGGGTTATGCGGTGATCGTCAACAAGTCCACCGTGCCCGTGGGCACCGCCGACCGGGTGCGTCAGACCGTGAACGAAGCACTGGTCGCGCGCCAGGCCGCGGCCGACTTCGACGTCGTGTCCAATCCGGAGTTCCTGAAGGAAGGCGACGCGGTGGAAGATTGCCTGCGCCCGGATCGCATCGTCGTGGGCTCGTCCAGCGAGCGCGCCGTGGCGCGGCTGCGCAAGCTCTATGCGCCGTTCAACCGCAACCGCGACCGCATGGTGGTGATGGACGAGCGTTCGGCGGAACTGACCAAGTACGCCGCGAACGCGATGCTCGCGACCAAGATCAGCTTCATGAACGAGATCGCGAACATCGCCGAGCGCGTGGGCGCCGACGTGGAGCTGGTTCGCCAGGGTATCGGCGCGGATCCACGGATCGGCTACCACTTCATCTACCCGGGCGTGGGCTATGGCGGCTCCTGCTTCCCGAAAGACGTGCAGGCACTCGAGCGGATCGCCCGCGGCCACGACTACGACGCACGGCTGCTCGCAACGGTCGAGGCCGTCAATGCCGAGCAAAAAACCCGGCTCTACAGCCAGATCCTCAGTTACTTCGACGGCAACCTGTCGGGAAAGACGGTGGCGCTGTGGGGACTGGCCTTCAAGCCCAATACCGACGACATGCGCGAGGCGCCAAGCCGCAAGCTGATGGAAGCCCTCTGGGCGGCGGGCGCGCGCGTGCGGGCGTACGATCCCGAAGCCCGGACCGAAACGCAGCGCATCTACGGCAGGCGTGACGACCTCGTGCTTTGCGACGACGCATACGACGCGCTGGAGGGCGCCGACGTGCTGGCCCTGGTCACGGAATGGAAGGCCTTCCGCAGTCCCGACTTCGCACGGATCAAGGCAGGGCTCGCACGCCCTGCCATTTTCGACGGCCGCAACCTCTACGATCCCAAGGCCGTCGAGGATGCGGGCATCGCTTATTACGGCATTGGACGCGGCCGCTCGTTGCAGCGCTGAGGGCGCTTCGATCGTGGCCCGTCGCGACCTACCTTCCATGCGCGTGTTTCGACGGGTCCTGTTTTCCGGCGGCGTGGGACTGGTGCTGGCTGGTCTGGCCGCATGCTCTTCCGTATCGCGAGGCAGCCTGGAATCGGTACGCCTTGCGATGCAGCGCGAGACGGTACATCCCACCGCGGCATCGGTGGCGGCCGTGCCTTATTTCCAGATGCAGGCCAATGGACCCGATGGCGAAGCCATCCTGGTCCTCGCCCGTGTCGGAAACGGTGAACTGGGCTGGTACGGCAGCGGACACGATGCGGTCGTCACCCGGGACGGACTCGTGGTGAAAACCGTGGGCCTGCCGCAGAACCTCGACGGCACGGCTTTTCCCGCCGCCAATCCGTTCCGCGAAGGCCTGCAGCACCTCCGCGCTCCCCTCGATTACGCGCGCAGGGTCGACTGGTCGCCGGGCTATCGCTATGGCATCGAGCTGCGGGCCCGGCTGGAGCCCGGAGCGATGGAAGACGTCGATATCCTCGGCACGGTGCACCGCCTGCGCAGGGTGGACGAGCACGTCTCGGTGCCATCGCTCGGCGTGAGCATGACCAATCGTTACTGGGTCGATCCGGGCGATGGTTTCATCTGGAAAAGCCGGCAGTACGTCGCGCCGGGGCTGCCGCTTGAGCTGATCCAGTTGCAGCCATACAAGGAAAACGCGACCGGGCCCGTCGCGGGGAAACCGGCTGCGGTGGCCCGCCCGGCAGGTGTACGCCTCTCGGTGGTCGCGGCGAGCCTGGCCGATCCCGATGCCTACCTGCTCGGCGGCGCATGGCTGCAGCCATCCCTGCAACGCGACCAGCTGCGCCTGCGCGCAGGCCTGGTGTACGAACTCGGCGCGATTCGCCTCAAGGCATTGGGTGCGGAGGACATGGAACTGTCCGGCGCAAGCAAGGCCTTCGAGGCGTGGTTGTCGGCGCTCCCGGTCACCGGAAGGCGAACAGGCGCTGTATTGGACCCGGCGCGGCTGGACGTGACGCCTGCGGAAGACTGGCCCATGCGCGAAGGCGACACGTTGGTCTATCCGCGCCGCCCCACCGATATCCGCGTGGTGGGCGCCGTCGAGAAAGCCTGTCGCTTGGCCCAGGTGCCGATGCAGGATGCGCGACGTTACCTTTCCGCCTGCCCCGCGTCGGCGGCAGCGGATCCCGATACGATCTACATCGTCCAGCCCGACGGCGCCGTGTTCGAGCAAGGCATTGCCTTGTGGAATCGCGATCCGCCGCGCCCCCTCGCACCGGGTGCATGGATCTATGTGCCGTTCGACAGACGCGCCATCGCAGGTGCGGCGGACGATACGTTCAATCGCGATGTCGCCGGCTTCCTCGCCACCCAGGTGCTCGACGAAAGCGGTGCGCGCTGATGCGGCGGGGCACCTGGCATGGCTGCTTCCGCACCGCCTTCGTCCTGCTCGCGGGCGGCGCGTCCATCGCGCATGCACAGGAGGCGTACACGCAGAGCGATTTCGGCGGCGTGGGCCTGCTGCAGACGCCGACCGCACGCATGGCACGCGAGGGGGAATTCAGCTTCGTACTCAGTCGCACCACGCCCTATACCAACTACAACGTATCGATGCAGCCCCTGCCCTGGCTCGAAGGGTCGTTTCGCTACACCAATGTGAGCAATCGCCTGTACGGCCCACGTTCGCTCAGCGGAAGCCAGACCTATAAGGACAAGTCCATCGATGCGAAGATTCGCCTCTGGGAGGAGAGCCGCTGGCTTCCCGCGGTGGCCGTCGGCGCCCGCGATATCGGCGGTACGGGCCTGTTCTCCAGCGAATACGTGGTGACCAGCAAGCGTGCCGGGCCGTTCGACTTCAGCGTCGGGCTTGCTTGGGGCTACATGGGTGCGCGTGGCGACATCGCGAACCCTCTGGACATCATCAGCGACCGCTTCAGGACACGTCCTACGGGCGGCACCGGCACGGGCAAGTTCAGCACCAACAAGTTCCTGCGCGGGAGGCCCGGCTTCTTCGGCGGCATCGAATACCGGTCGCCGTGGGAGTGGTTGCTGCTGAAGGCGGAACTGGACGGCAACGATTACAGGCACCAGCCGCAGAACAACAACCAGCCGCAACGCTGGCCAGTGAACCTCGGCGCGGTGTTCCGGATCAATCGCAATGTCGACCTGACAGTGGGCTACGAACGCGGAAACGTCGTTACCGCCGGCCTGAACCTGCACAGCAACCTCGCTACGCATGTCGATCCGCCGAAGCCGTTCGATCCAAAGCCGGAACCGGTGGCGGTGGAAAGTACGCAGGCGGATGCGCAACCGGCGGAGCGAAAGGCACCGGAACAGGTCGACTGGTCCGCGGTGGCGAAGAATCTCCACGAAAACGCGGGCATCGACGTCTCGCGGATCGGCCGGCGTGGCTCGGAACTGGTCGTGCACGGCGAGCAGCAACGCTTCTTTTACCCCGCCGAAGGCGTCGGCCGCGCCGCGCGCATCGTCGACAACCGCGTGGACGAAAGTATCGGCTGGCTCACGGTGTCCAGCGAACGGAATGGTCTTCCCACCGTGGAAACCAGCATCCACCGGCCCCGCTTCATCGAACTGCTGGACAACCGCCTCGACTTGGCCGACTTCCGCCGGAGCGTAGAGCAGGATCCGGTGACGTCACGCGACGAGGAGGTGCTGTACCGTGCGCCATTGAAGCGATTCACGGGAGGTGTGTCGCTCGGTTACCAGCAGAACCTCGGTGGCCCCGATGCCTTCGTCCTGTACCAGGTATACGGCGCCGCTTCGGGCACGTTCAACTTCAGCCGCAATCTCTGGCTGGACGGCGTGCTCGCGGTCAACCTCGCCAACAATTACGACAAGTTCAAGTACGACGCACCCAGCAACCTTCCCCGCGTACGCACCAACCTGCGCCAGTACCTCACCAGTTCGGACGTGACCTTGCCCAATTTCCAGCTCACGGGCACGCATCGCCTGGGCCAGGATCTTTACGGACTGGCGTATGCCGGCATGCTGGAAAGCATGTACGCGGGCGCCGGTGGGGAAATCCTCTATCGCCCCTTCGGCGAACGGTGGGCCGTGGGCGCGGACCTCAACTGGGTGAAGCAGCGCGGCTTCGACCAGGATTTCTCGCTGCGCCGCTATCGCGTGATAACCGGCCAGGCCACCGGCTATTTCAATACCGGTTTCCACGACGTCACCGTGGCGGTGAGCGTAGGCCGCTACCTGGCCGGCGACTGGGGCAGCACCGTGGATATTTCGCGCGAATTCCACAACGGCGCACGCATGGGCGCATATGCCACGATCACCAATAAATCGGGCAGCGCCGGTTACGGCGAAGGCAGCTTCGATAAAGGCATTTATGTGTCCATTCCTTTCGACATGCTGCTGCCGCATTCCTCGCGCAGCCGCGCGACCCTGCTCTGGCAACCGCTGATCCGCGATGGCGGCGCGCGCCTCAACAAGCGATATACCCTCTACACGCTTACCAACGACCTGGACGGCGACCTCTTCGACAAGAACCTGGAGAAAATACGCGAATAGGCCCTAGCAGGCTGTTGAGAATCAGATTTTTTCGCACCGAATCATAGTCGCCTCTATCGTGGAGGTCGTGATGGGCGATTTTTTTCGGTGCCCAGTTGCCCCCAAAGCAATGTCTGCTCACGTCGGTGAGGGATGCCACCACTGTCCTATGCCACGCGCCTTGATGCCGCACATTCGAAGCGCCGCTACGAAGTCCTGCGTGTCGTAACTTTTATCCACGCCAAGCGTGGCGCCGCGTTTGACCTCAGCCTTTCTCGGCGACGCCGAAGCACCATCGCGTTCGCCTCTCCCGCTTGGCGCACATCCACGGCCACGGTGAGGTGGTGGCGGTTCCCCGGCGGAATCGACGGCCGTCCTCCGAACGCGTATTGCCCATCCAGAAGATCGTCCAAGTATCACATCGACAAGAATGCGGAGTTTACGAATGCTGCCGGATGTCTTAACTATCCTGATGAAGCGTGGTGCTGGGATACAATCGCCCCTATCCCGCTCTGCATCGTAAAACGGAAAGCTATTCATGAATGCGATACCGGACCTGGCAGAGAGTTGGATTAAGTTGCAGACAATTGACGAATCTTCGTCGGAGTACAAAGCTTTGTTTCCAGCCTCGACGATCCTGTGGGAGCTGAGCCGCAAGAACCCTTCAGCGTGCCTTTCCACCATCGAAGAGATTGCTGGAAAGACCCGCGATGAACGTTTGCTTGGCAATCTCGGAGCCGGACCGCTTGAAGACCTATTGGTCGCACACGGCGACGCTGTCATCGCCGAGGTAGAGCGCATTAGTCTTAGGAGTGAAAACTTTAGAATGGCCGCCAGCTGTGTCTGGCGCCGCACATCGATGAGCGACTCGCTTTGGGCTCGTTTGATGAAACTTCGAGCTTGATCGAGCCGCGAGGCTTAATGACGCGACGCAATGACCGCGACATCAAGCGGTTCTCTCAGGCGTTCTCGCGTTCGATTCAAGCTGCGTGACTTAGCGCTTGCATCCTCATGCGAGGATGCGAGCAGTCATGCGAGCACCGAGATGAAGTGAATAACGCGGGATCTAAAGAAGCATGTGCCCTCCTCGCCGCCTATGGGATGCATCTCTTCCTTCGTGAGCACTCGGTCCTTCGATAGACGCCCATGCAAGATGGCAGTAGCTTTGCGGGTAAATTCGTATTGCAGAGCAGGCAGGCCGCTACGCGCGGCCGTCTTCAATCTCTCTGAGGCTGCCGCCGTGCGCTCAACGGCCTGGGGGCGCTCTAGAGATAGCGCAGCCAGCTGTCCACACCCTTGTCTATCAGCGCATAAGCCTGTTCGTACGCGGGCCTGCGCTGCCGATACGGATCGGGGATGTCTCGCTGGCTCAGCCATTTGTCGAGGAGGAAGACCTTGCCGCTGGCTTCCGGCGCCATGCGCCGGATCGCGTCCACGTGGCTTCGCTCCATGACGAGGATCAGGTCGGACTGGCGCAGCAGCGCTGCATCCAGCTGGCGGGCGAGGTGGCCCGTGCCGTCCACACCGTGCTCGCGCAACAGCTCCAGCGCGGACGGGTCCATGGGATGCCCGGCCATGGCGCTGAGACCCGCGCTCGATACCGTCGCGCCGTGGCCCGGGCCGAGGCGATCCCTGAAAAGATATTCCGCCGTGGGACTTCGACAGATGTTGCCGATGCAGGCGATCAGGATGCGTTGGAACATGGTGTGCCCATAATAGACGACCGACCGGAGAGCCGCACGTGACGATATGGATGGCCATCACCGCACTTGGCGACAGCGCGGTGCTGCTGCCGATGATCGCCTGGATGGCGATCTGCCTGGTGCTGCCTCCCCTCGACCGGCACGATGCATGGCGGTGGCTGCTGGCTGCGATCGTGTGCGGCGGATGCGTCGCGCTTTCCAAGTTGCTGTTCATGGCCTGGGACATCCGGCCTCCCGGGCTCGACTACACGGGGTTCAGCGGACACACCGCGCTGGCCATCCTCGTATGGCCAGCGCTGGCGGCCCTGCTCATGCAAGGCCGGCCGGAAGCCCAGCGCCGGGCGGCCATCGCGTGCGGCACGCTGGTGGGTCTCGCCGTCGGCATGTCGCGCCTCGCACTGGAATTCCACAGTCCGTCGGAAGTATGGCTGGGCTCGCTCCTCGGTGCGGGCGTGCTTGCCTGGTTCCTGCGCGGTCTTTCGGCGCCACGGGAGGCAACCGGCGATCGGGCCGGACTTCGCAAGATGTTGCTGGGCGGCGGCGCCCTGGCGATCCTCTTGCTTTGCTATGGCCGGGTGTTTCCGTCGCAACACCTGCTGCAGGACATGGCCGCCTGGCTGAGCGGCCGTCCCGATGTATTCACGCGCCCCGGACGACCGGGCTGAGTGCCATCTCGGCCAGACGCCTGAACTCGTCCACCGGGAGCAGCCCCGACACCAGGCGCTGCGCCAGCAGCCAGGCAGGCGTGCCGCGAACGCCCAGGTCCCGTCCCATGGTCTGCGAACGTTCCAGTGCGAGCATCGCGCTTCCATCGGCCCGGGCCAGGTGCAAGGCCTCGAGGTCTACGCCGTATCGCGCCGCATAACGGTCGACGACCGCGACATCGCCCAGGTCCTCACCCAGGGCAAAGTGGGCCTCGAAAAGGTCCTTGTTGAAGCGCACCGAGGCCTGCGGGCGATGCAAGCGCACCCATTCGGCCGTGGCGAGCGCCATGCGCGTGTTCGGCAGCCTTGCCGGCCATGCGAGGGGCAGGCCGGCGCTCCTGGCCTCGCGTTCCAGCCGTTCGTACATCTCGCCCTCGCGAGGGCCAACGAACAGTCCTTCCGGGGGAATCTCCGGATGTACCTCGAACGGCAGCTCCACCACGTGGATGCCATAGTCTTCGAGGATCCTGTTCCGGTTCTGGCTGACGTAGCAGAACGGGCAGACGAAGTCGTACCAGTGCAGTGCGGTGTGCGGGTCACCCAGCTTCAACGATTCTCTGAATGTATTCATGCGTTCATGATCGGCGTGGCCTCGCCGTTCCGGAAGTGAAACAATCGCAGTTCGATCATGCACCGCGTTCACACCCCCTCATGACGGTTACCTTCGCCAACCTCGATCTCAATCTGCTCCGTGTCTTCGACGCGGTGATGGCGGAGCGTAGCGTCCTTCGCGCCAGTCACAAGCTGTTCCTGAGCCAGTCCGCCGTGAGTCACTCGCTGAAGCGCCTGCGCGAGATCGTCGGGGACGAGCTCTTCGTACGGACCGCGTCAGGCATGCAGCCTACGGCTCGCGCGCTGGCCCTCGCCGGGCCGATCGGGGAAGCCATGCGCTCCATGGAAAACGCGATCGGCCTGGAGGCGTTCGACCCCGCCACCTCCACCCACCGTTTCACCGTGGCGGCGAGCGACTTCATGACCATGGTGGTATTCCCGCGGTTGCTGGAGATCCTGGCCGCCGAGGCACCCCATGTCGACATCGCCATCAAGCCTTCGACACGAATCGACCTGGCGGAACAGCTCGACCTTGGAAGGATCGACGTCGCCCTCGGCACGTTCTCATGCGTACCGGCGCGGTTCGGCAGCCGCAGCCTGTTCGAATACGACGAAGTCCTGGTCACCGGCGCGTCTTTCCCTGCGGGCGGCCTGACCATGGCATCGCTCTCGCGCCTGTCCATGGTGGTCGTGTCGCTCGGCGGCGAACGCGACGGCGCGGTGGACGGCTATATATCCGAGCGCGGCCTCGCCCGGCGCTCCGAAATGTACGATCGCGCAGCGTTCGAACAAGCCTTTGCCGCGTTCGACCGGAAGCCGCGCATCGCGGTTTCCTTGCCCCACTTCCTGGCCATTCCCGCGTTGCTCCGCGAGCCGGACATGGGTGCCATCGTGCCTCGCCCGCTGGCGGCCAGCTTCGCGCGCCACCACCCCATCGCCGTCCACGAGCTTCCCTATCCGACGACATGCTTCAGGGTCTGCGCGCTATGGCACGAGCGATTGGCGGGCGACCGCGCGCAGGGATGGTTGCGGGAAGCCATCGGGCGCGCGGCTCAATCCTAGGAATGCGCCGAACAGGTTCGCGGCATCAGCGTCCCGGCAAAGCCGCGAGCTGCCGCACCATGAAATCCACGAAGACGCGGAGCTTCGGTGGTTGCACATGACCTCTCGGAAACACCGCATGGAGTTCCGGGCAGCGACCGAGCCACCCGGGAAGTACGGGCCTCACGAGGCCTTCCGCGGCGTGCCGCGCCATGATCATGTCGGTAGCCATCATGAGGCCCGCTCCGGCGAACAACGGCGCCTTCAACACTTCCGGATCGTCCGCTTCTATCACCGGCGTCACTTCGTAGCTTTCGGTCGTGCCATCCTTGCTCATCGGCCACGCATAACCGCCGCCACGCCTCGCCACGCGCGTGACCAGGGCGAAGTGACGCTGTAGTTCGAAGGGATGGGCGGGCTCGCCGTGCTTTTCCAGGTACGCGGGGCTGGCGTACACCCGATTCGGCAGCACGGCCAGGCGACGGGCCACCATGCCTGACTCCACCAGCGGCCCCATGCGTAACGCCAGGTCCACATGCTCTTCCACCAGATCGATGGTGCGATGGCTGAGCACGAGATCGATCGTCACTTCGGGAAACTGTTCGCGGAATCCAGCGAGCAGCGGTCCGATGAGGCTCAGCATCAACGAGTGCGACGAGGTGACTCGCAAGGTACCGCGCGGCCTCCCCTGCAACTGCGACACCGACGCTTCGGCATCGGCCAGGGTCTGCGCTATGTGCCGGCATTGCTGGTAGTACACCGAGCCGGCTTCGGTGAGGCTGAGCTTTCGCGTCGTGCGGTGGAGCAACTGCGCCCCCAGACGTTCCTCCAGCTCACGGATGCGACGGCTGAGCGTCGTTTTGGGGAGGCGCAAGTCGCGCGCCGCCGCCGTGAAGCTGCCGGCCTCAATCACTTTCACGAAGGCCAGCGTGTCGTTGAGATCGATCGTCATGGGCCGGCCCTTTTGTGCCACCAATGGCACAATCATTTCCGAAATATCCGGCTAATCACGGGAAGAGGTCAAGCGTAGCCTTTCACTGTGCCGAAAGGGACCAACAATCGGCACTTCTTCCTGACCATTCTCTGAGGGCTACGCCATGAACCGTTTCTTCAAATCCACCCTCGCCCTGGGCGCGCTCGCCGGGCTTTCCCAGACCGCCGTGGCCGCCACCGATGCCGCCCGGGACCCGAACATCGATCCGCAGATCCGCACTTTCCTTGCCGCGGTGAACAAGGACTCCAGTCCCTTCTGGACCTTGCCCGGCCCCCAGGTACGCGCGGTGCTCACCGGCCTGCAGGCCAAGACGCCGGTGGACCTTTCGGGCGTGATCGTCTCCACGAAGAGGATTCAGCAAGACGGCCGCAGCGTAAAGCTGTACGTCATGAAGCCCGAACATGCGACGGCCAAACCTCCGGTGCTCCTGTTCATCCATGGCGGCGTGTGGATCGCCGGCGATTTCGAGAACCACAAGCGCCTGGTGCGCGATCTGGTGGTCCGCTCGAATGCCGCCGCCGTGTTCGTCGAATACACGCCCATCCCGGACGCCGTCTTCCCGACCCAGATAGAAGAAAGCTATGCCGCGGCGAAGTGGGTGGCGGCACACGGCGATGAGATCGGCGTGGATGGCAGCCGCATCGCTGTCGCAGGCAACTCGGTCGGTGGCGACATGACCGCGGCGCTCGCGCTGATGGCGAAGGACCGCGGCGGCCCCTCGATCCGACTGCAGGTGCTGCTCATTCCGGCCACCGATACGAACTTCGACACGGCTTCGTATCGCCAGTTCGACACCGGCCGCTTCCTGCCCCGCGCATTCATGCAGTTCGGCTGGAACATCTATGCGCCCGATGCGAAGACACGCGCCAATCCCTACGCCGTGCCGATGCGGGCGACGAAGGAACAACTGCGCGGCCTGCCGCCTGCGCTGGTCATCACGGCCGAGAACGATCCGTTGCGCGACGAGGGCGAGGCCTATGCCCGCAAGCTGAAGGAGGCCGGCGTCCCCGTCACCGCCACCCGCTACAACGGCACGATCCACGACTTCGTGCTGCTGAACGGCATCAAGGACGTGCCGAGCACGCAGGCAGCGCTGGACCAGGTCGGCCACGCGATCGAGCAGGCCCTTCGTTAGAAACGTGCAGGAGCCGCCATCGCGGCTCCTGCATGGATCGCCTACCCTTCATGGAGACCGGATCAATGAAACCCGCACTTCTCTTTCTCGCCACCGTCGCGCTCTTCGCCGCCGTGAATGTTTCCCGCGCCGATGCCACGACCGGCGCGGCCGCCGCCCCGGCGACAGGCTGGGTGGCGCAGCAGGCGCCGGGATTTTACCGCACGCGCCTCGGCGACTTCCGCATCACCGTGCTCTCGGACGGTTCCGCCCCGCGCGACCTGCCGAAGATCATGAGCAAGCCCGACGAGGTGCGCGCAGCCTTCGCCGATGCGCACCAGGCCTTACCGGTGGAGCTGTCGATCAATTGCTATCTGATCGACACCGGCACGAAACGTATCCTCGTCGACACCGGCGCGGGTGAACTTTTCGGGCCGACCTCCGGCAAGCTGGTGGCGAACCTGCACGCCGCCGGTTATGAGCCCGGGGACATCGACGCCATCCTTCTCACGCACATCCATGGCGACCATTCGGGTGGCCTCAGCATCGGCGGCAAACCGGTGTTCCCGAACGCCGTCGTGTATGTCGATCGCCGCGATCCGGCGCATTGGCTCAGCGCGGAGGAAGAGGCCAAGGCTCCGGCCAATCGGCGCACCACCTTCGAGCAATCGCACCGCACCGTCGATCCTTATGTGAAGGCCGGCAGGCTGAAGACCTTCGACGGCGCCACCGAATTGTTCCCGGGCATCCGCAGCGTTCCGGAACACGGCCATACTCCGGGTCTTACCGGCTATATGGTCGAAAGCAAGGGGCAGCGCCTGCTCCTGTGGGGCGACATCGTCCACGCGGCCGAAGTGCAATTCCACGATCCCTCCGTCACCATCGAGTACGACGTGGATCCCGCGCAGGCCATCGCATCGCGGCGCCGCGTGCTGGCCGACGCGGCACGCGAGGGCTACCTCGTGGGCGGTGCGCACTTGTCCTTCCCCGGCCTGGGCCACGTGCGAGCGGACAATGCCGCCTATGCCTGGGTTCCTGCACCGTACCAGGCGGCACCGTGAAATGTGGGAGCCACGGCTCCCACATTACCCTTTACTGCAACCGCAGCGGAGAGACGGCATGGCTAGCGTGCTTTCGGTCAATACAGGTATGCCGCGCGACGTCGAATGGGAAGGCCGCGTCGTACGCACGGGCATCTTCAAGACGCCCGTGCGCGGCCGTGTCATGGTCCGCACGCTCAACATCGACGGCGACGGCCAGGCCGACAAGGCCGGCCACGGCGGCCCCAACCGGGCGGTGATGGTCTACCAGATCGAATCGTACCGGTACTGGGAGGCCTTCCTTGGACGCCCCACCCTGGAATACGGGCAGTTCGGCGAGAACCTCACCATCGAAGGGCTGCCGGACGATGAGGTGCGCATCGGCGATCGCTACCGGATCGGAGGCGCCCTCTTCGAAGTCACCCAGCCACGCGTCACCTGCTACCGCGTGGGCATCCGCATGGATCATCCGCAGATGGCGTCCCTGCTGGTGGCGCATCATCGGCCCGGCTTCTACTTCAGGGTGATCGAGGAAGGCGAGATCGGTGCCGGCGACGCGATCGAAAGGGTCTCGCAAGGCCCGGAAGACCTGACGGTGGCCGACGTGGACGCCCTGCTCTACCTTCCCGGCCACTCGCGCGACACGCTGGAGCGCGCGCTGCGCATTCCGGCTCTCAGTCCGGGATGGAAACAATCGTTCGCGCAGATGCTGGAGGACGAAGCGCGTCCGAAGCCGCCGGCGCAAGCGGTGCCGGCATGGAGCGGCTACCGCGACCTCGTCGTGGCGAGTGTCCACCGCGAGAACGACGCCGTCACTTCGCTGCTGCTCGTCAGCACCGACGGAACACCCTTGCCACCGCCTGTACCCGGTCAGTTCCTCGCCCTGCGGATCGACCGTGGACCGGACCTGCCGCCGATCCTGCGCAGCTATTCCATTTCAGGGTATGTGCCGGGGCAAGGCTACCGCATCAGCGTCAAGCGCGCGGAAGGCGAAGGCAGCCGGTTCCTGCACGACCAGGTCGCCGCCGGCCAGCGCATGGCGGCCAGCGCGCCGCGGGGAGAGTTCACGCTGGTAAGCGACGGTTCGCCGGTGATCCTCATCAGCGCCGGCATCGGCATCACGCCCCTCCTTTCCATGCTGCGCGCGCTGGCGACGGAAGCGGCGCCTCGCGCCGTGTGGTGGATCCATGTCGCCCGTCGCGGCAGCGAGGACGTCTTCCCGGCCGAAGTGCGCGAAACCCTTGGGAAGTTGCCCGGTGCGCACAGCAAGGTGTTTTTCAGCCAGCCCATGGATGGCGACGTGAAAGGCCGCGATTACGACATCGCCGGGCGGATCGGTCGTGTCGAGCTGGAAGGCATGGGCCTGCCCAGGGACGGACACTATTACCTCTGCGGACCCCAGCCCTTCATGAGCCAGATGCTGATCGACCTGCACGGTATCGGCGTCGCCGACGACCGCATCCACAGCGAAACCTTCGGTCCGGGAGCCTCGATCACGCCCGGCACCACGGGACCGGGGAGCCGCGCGCCGCATCCGCCGGCCGTGGACGGCACCGGGCCGCTGGTGACGTTCAACCGCAGCGGCCTGAGCGTGCATTGGGACTCCCGTTACCGGTCGCTCCTGGAACTGGCCGAAGCCTGCGACGTCACCGTGCGTTGGTCTTGCCGCACGGGCGTGTGCCACACCTGCCAGTGCGGTCTCGTGGATGGCGCGGTGGCGTACTCGCCCGACCCGCTCACGCCGCCGCCGGCCGGCGACGTGCTCATATGCTGTTCGCTTCCACGCGGGCCGGTGTCGCTCGATCTTTGACGTTCACACCGCTGGGGCACGACGGCTTGCCGTCGGCTGACGAGGTTGCTAGTTTCGCTCGAGGTGAGACCGTCACCGCCGCCAGCGAGCGTCCATGGCCGAAGCAGCACATTATCGTTCGGCGCGGCTGGTTCGCGCGGTCGGTGGTGTACTGGTGTTGGTCCTCGGCATCACGCTGGCGCTGGTGCTGAAGACTGACTATACGCGACGCATCCAGGCGGCCCGGGTGCAGAACAAGGCCTTTGCCGATGGCGGGCAGCGCCTGCTGAACGCACAGTTGCGCAACCTGCAGCGCGCGATGGAAGGCGTTGCCGCCGACAGCGGCCAGCTGATGGCCAGCGTGCCGGAACGCGCACCCGCGCTCATCAGCGAGAACATGGCGGGCGTCGCCGGCCGGCGCCAGGGCGAGATCGCCGATCTCCTGCTGGTGGATGCAGACGGCAAGGCCATCACCCTGGGCGAAGGCGACCCTACCCTCCCTGCCTGGACCCGGGACCCGTCGTCCAGGGCAAAGCTCCGCCTCGGCCCCCTTGAGTCCCGGCACGGCCAGTGGCTGTTGCCGCTCGCAGTGGCTGCAGCCGACAACCGCTGGGTGCTCGCCCGGCTGAAGCAGACCCAGCTGCAAGACATCGTGGAGCACCTCCGCGCCGGCAACAAGGGCGTGGCCGCGATCACCGACCGCTACGGCAAGATCGTCGCGCGCACGGGAAATTCGCCCGGCGTCATCGGCGATTCGGTCGACAGCCTCTTCGAGCCGTTCGATCCGGAGACCGACCGCCGCGTGAGCCGGATCGATGGCGTCGACCGCATGGTGGCCGTGAGCGGACCGCAGGATTACCCCTTGTGGGTGGGTGTCGGCGTGGCCACTCCAAGCGTGCTTGGTGCGTGGTACCGCTTCGCCTTCTTCAGCACCTTCCTGTACCTCGTGTACTGCTTCGGCTTCGTCTACCTGTACCGCCGGCTGCTTGCCGGCGAGCGCACGCAGATCCGCGAGTTCAACGAGCGCATGCAGATCCAGGCGTTGCTCGCCCAGGCCGAGCAGCGCTTCCGCCTGGCCTTCGACAAGAACCCGCTGCCGTTCTGGGTGTTCGACACCGACACGCTCGCCTTCCTCGAAGTCAACGAGGCGGCCATCCGCAACTATGGGTACTCGCGCGAGGAATTCCTCGCCATGCGGATCACCGATATCCGCTCGGCGCAGGATGCGAACACCGTGAAGCGCCTGCTGAGCTCGCCGGTGCCACCCGACGATATCGACCCCGGAAAGGTATGGGTGCACCGGCGCAAGGACGGCACGACCCTGGACGTGCGCATCCATGCGGCAAGCATCGATTTCGCCGGCCACAAGGGTCGGCTCGTGCTCGCCGAGGACATCACCGAGCGGCTTCGTTCCGAACGCGCCCTCACCTATCGCGCCACCCACGACGTGGTCACGGGCCTGCCGAATACCGAAGCGCTCGTGGAGTACCTCGACCATGGCCTTGGCGACGGCGCGTGGTACGAACTCATCTATATCCACCTCCGCGGCATGGACCGGGTAAGCGACACCTTTGGGCTGGAAGTCGGGCGCAACGTCCTTCGTCAGGTGGCCGCGCGATTCGCCGCCATCGGTAGCTCGCACGGCATGGTCGCCCATCGGCCCGGCGAGCGTTTCATGGTGGCGATCAACCATTCCGCGCGCCGCGACGAGATCGTGGCGCAACTGCTGGCCGCGGTGACCGAGCCCGTCGTGGTGAACGACACCTTCCACACCCTGGATCCCCAGCTCGGTTCGGCCTCGCATCCCGCCGACGGACGCCGTGCGGGCCAGGTGATCGCCGCGGCGGCGCTGGCGGCGCACATGCGCGGCAGCGACGGCGATCCCATCCAGGTCTTCGAGCCGGCCATGGCGGAACGTTCGGTCGCGCGCCTGACGACGGCCTCGCGCATGCGCCAGGCCATCGACTCTGGCGAATTGCTCATGCATTTCCAGCCCATCGTCGATGCCGCCACCGGCACGGTGCGCAAGCTCGAAGCCCTGGTCCGCTGGCCCCAGCCCGACGGCAGTTTCATACCGCCCAACATGTTCATCCCGCTGTGCGAGGAAACCGGCCTGATCGTGCCGTTGGGTCGCTGGACGCTGGACGCCGCGGCGCAGGCATGCCTCGTGCTCGCCGGTGCGGGTCATGGGCACCTCCCGATCGCCGTCAACGTGTCGGCGGTGCAGTTCCAACGCACCGACGTGGCGGCCCAGGTGAGGGAAACCACGGAAGCCCACCACCTGTCGCCGGACGCGTTGCAGGTGGAGCTCACCGAAAGCAGCCTGATGGAGCAGGAGCGCGCGGTGCCGGCGCTGCAGGTCCTGCGGTTCCAGGGCACGCACGTGTCCCTCGACGACTTCGGCACCGGCTTCTCGAGCATGGCCTACCTGCGCGACCTGCCCATCGATTCGCTGAAGATCGACCGGTCGTTCGTCGTCGACGTCGACACCGACGCCCGCGCGGCGTCGATCTGCCGCTCGATCATCGTGCTGGCGCATACGCTCGGCATGACCGTGGTTGCCGAAGGCGTGGAACGCGAAGGCCAGTATGCGTGGTTGCGGGAAAACGGCTGCGACCAGATCCAGGGCTACCACGTGGTGGAGCCGATGCCGCTGGCCAGCCTGGTGGCCTACCTGGCCACGGCGCCGACCGGCAGCAGTTCGGAAAGCCCGGTCCACAGCAACTGAATGCCGATGCAGAAGATCACGAAGGCCAGCAGCTGCAACGCCACCTGCATCCGCTCGTGCCCCAGCCGGTGGCTCATGCTGTCGGCAAAGCGCATGCACAGGTAGATGGATACCGTGATCGCGGCAAGGGCCACTCCCGCGGCCACCACGTGGATCCAGCCGATCCCGCCACGCGGCGATCCGGTGCCCACGGCGATGGCGACCGAGATGGCGCCGGGCCCCACGGTGAGTGGCAGGGTCAGCGGGTAAAACGACGGATCGCCGTGGTGGCGATGGACCTCCGTGCCATCCCCATCGTCATCGTCCATGCCGCCCAGCATGCGCCAGCCCGCCGCGGCGATCACGATGCCGCCGGCCACGCGCAGGACGGGAATGGAGATTCCGAAGAACGAGAGCACGTAGGCGCCCACCAGTAGCGATCCGACCAGGAGCAGCAGGCTGTTCAACGCCACGCGGCGCGCCAGGCGCTCGCGTTCCGCCGCGTCGGCATGCGGCACGATGCCGAGCGACATGAGCGCCGCGCCGGGCGGATTTATCACGGGGAGCAGGCTTGCGACGATCGCCAGCGTGGCCTGGCCGATTTCCACGAACATCCGGGTACCTCATGAGGAAAGGGCGAGTGCCGCACCCTACTCATGGTCGTGTGAAGAACCCCTGGAGTCTTTCCTCTGCGCAGCCGCGTTTTTCGAATCGAACGGTCGCGCGACGGCGTTCGAATTCGAAAGGGACCCTGCTTACTGGAAAGACCGGGCAGCGCCCCTGGGCCGACCATGGCCTCGCCGGCCGATGGGGTCGGCGCCTCACTTCAGGACAAACCATGAAATCGCATACCTTCCTCTTGGGCACGTTCCTCGGCGCCGTGATGGCGACCGGCTGTGCCGCCATCGCCCAGGAAGCGCCCATCGTCGACATCGGCGACCGTCACGGCAACCTGCGCGACGCCCAGCAACACATCGTGGAAGCCTGGCGTGCCGTCAGCCGCGCGCAGGAAGCCAACGATGCGCGCCTTGGCGGTCATGCCGGCCGGGCCAAGGAACTGCTGAGCCAGGCCAACGAGGAACTGCGTCTCGCGGCCGACGTGGCGAACGACCGCGGCCGTCGCTGGTGACATGGCCCGTTCCGTTGGTCTCCGTGAGTTCATCGCGGCGCTGAAGGACTGGCGCTGGTGCCTCGGCGTGCTGCTGGCCGTGCTTGCAGCCGGGGCACCGCGTGCGGCCCCGGCCACGGAGGACCTGCGCGAACCCAGGGAATTCACCTATGACGCCGATGGCGTCACCACGGCGACCCTCACCGCCGCGCTGACGAAGGTGACGATCGGCAACACGCCTTACGAGTCGCTGGTATTCAACGGCGACTACGACGCGCCGGTCATTCGCACGAAGCCGGGGGGCATCATCCGGCTCACGCTGGACAACCGGATGGACGAGCTGACCAACCTGCACTTCCACGGCATGCAGGTTTCGCCCCTCGACGAAGGTGACAGCATCTTCCGCCTCACCGATCCGCATACGAAAGGCCAGTACGTCCTGCGCCTGCCGCCGGAGCACTCGCCCGGCCCGTACTGGTACCACAGTCATTTCAACAAGGGCGCGGAACGCCAGGTAGCCGGGGGACTATCCGGGCCGATCCTGGTGGACGGCCTCAAGGACCAGTTCCCCGAACTGCGCAATGTGCGCGAGCGCGTGCTCGTGCTGCGCAACTTCCAGAAGACCTTCACCGGGCGGCTCGCCAGCGAGATCGTCACCGGCTCGCCTTCGATCCGCACGATCAACGGGCAATACCAGCCCGACATCCATATCCGTCCCGGCGAGACGCAGCTGTGGCACCTGTTCAACGTGGCGGCCAACCAGTATTTCCGCATCCGCCTCGACGGACTGCGCGTCCAGATCATTTCGCAGGACGCCGACACCGTCGTGAAGGAAGTCTTCGCCGACGAACTGCTGATCGGACCGTCCGCCCGCGTGAGCATCCTGGTCACGGGACCGCGGGCTGGCCGTTATCCCGTGACGACGGGCCGCGCGAATACCGGGCCCGCCGGCGACAGCTATGCCAGCGCGCTCCTGGGCACCCTGGTCTCCGAGGGTGAACCGGTGCCCACGGTGAAGATCACCAGCACCTATCCGCAGGTTCGCGACCTGACCCGCGATCCCGTCGCCATGCGCCGCCGCTTTGTCTTCCAGGACTCCGAAGACGACCCGAATGCATTCTTCATCAACGGGCGCCGCTTCGATCCGGACCGCGTGGACACCACGGTGAAGCTCGGCGATATCGAAGAGTGGACGCTGTTCAACCCGAGCCAGGAGCTGCACCAGTTCCACATCCACCAGCTCGACTTCCAGGTGACGAAGATCAACGGTAAGCCGGTGGACTTCATCGGCTACCGCGACAACGTGTTCATCCCCGCGCTGGGTTCGATCACACTGCGTATTCCGTTCACCGATCCCGTGATCCTCGGCAAGTTCGTCTATCACTGCCACATCATGGAGCACGAAGACGGCGGCATGATGCAGGTGATCCAGGTGGTGCGCCCGGCCGATTACGACCAGGCCGTGAAGCTCGAGCCGTTGGGCGGCATCTACGGCGACAACCAGACCTGCGTCTACCTGCGCAATACCGGGCGGACGGCACTGGACAAGACCGCACCTGCTTCCGCGCGGCCGCTGGGTGGTGCGCCATGAGGCGGCGCGCACTGCTTTTCCAGGCGATCCTCGCCGTCGGTATCGCCGGCCCGGCCGCCGCCGATACCGGCCGCTATCCAGGCTTCGGCATCGAATACGGCAGCGCCATCCAGTACGACTTCAACGGACTGGACGTACGCGGGCAGCCGCATACGGTGACGACCAACGGCTATTTCGACATCACCAACGTCCTGCACTTCCGCTTCAATCCGAACGACGAGATCTTCCTCGGTACCGAAATCAGCCCGGTGACCGACGCACGCCCTGGCCAGCGCCGCTGGCTCGGCGGCACCGGCCTGAACATCACCGACCTCAACTGGTATCACCAGAGCGAAGTGGACACCTGGCGCATCGGCAAGATCGACCTGCCGTTCGGCCGGGCGCAGGGCAGCGCGCCGGGGCTCTATACATCCGACTTCGTGTCGACCTACGCCTTGGGCGGACTCATCGGCGCGACCTACCAGCGGCGCTTCTATACGGACACCATGGGCACCTTCGCGCCCAGCGTGGCCGTCTACGCGGCCGATACCTCCGTGCTGAGCCGCGCGTTCTTCCGCCCCTCCACGCAGGCGCGGCGTTCGGACGGAGGCGCCACCAATACGGGCAAGCCGAACAACTTCACCGCGGTGCTGGACTGGCGCGCTCCCGCAGCGCTGCCCTATCTCGAGATGCAGCTCGGTTACATGGCGAACCACAAGGGCGAGACCAGCGAGTCGTTTCCGGCGGCGGCCAACGAGCGAGCCTGGGTGACTTCGGTGCGATACCTCATCCCGTTCGAGCCGACCACCCAGCTCGGCCCCACGCTGTCGGGCCGCTTCGTCGACCTCGTGCCGTTCGTCGAGTACGCGCGCGTGAACAATGAGAATGGCGTGCCCGGCTACGACACCCGGTACCTCACCACCTCGCTTACCCTCGACACGGGCCGCTTCGCCTGGGGCATCACGCATACCAACCGGCGCATTTCGCCTGCCGGGGCGCCCGGCAGCAACGAGTACCTGACCGAAGCCAGCGTGGTCTACCACCTCACCGGCCTGATCGACCTTGGCCTCTCCGGTGGACGGTCGAGGCAAGGGGGCGAGGACTCGAACCTGTTGGGCCTGCAGATCGTGCTGAACGGAGCCTTCTGATGACGCGCTGGCTCGCCTGCCTCGGACTCGGACTCCTCGCCGCCGCGCCACTCCGCGCGCACGCCGGTTCTGCGTCAGTCGGGGGCCCGTTCCAGCTGGTGGACCAGGACGGGCACGCCGTCACCGATCGCAGTTACCGGGGCAAGCCCCTGCTGATGTATTTCGGGTATACGTCCTGTCCGGACGTCTGCCCCGTGGATGTGGCGAAGATCGCCTCCATCGCCAGGAGCGTACGCACGCAGACCGGCATCGACGTCACGCCGGTGTTCGTCACCGTGGACCCGGAGCGCGACACGCCACAGCGGATGAAGGCCTACGTGCGCGCCTTCAGTCCGGACGCCGTCGGCCTCACCGGCTCGCCCGCGCAGATCACGGCAGTGACCGACGCCTACCACGTGTACTTCCGCAAGGTGCCTACGGAAGGCGGCTACCTCCTGGACCATTCCACCGTGCTCTACCTCATCGGGCCGGACGGCAGGTTCCTCGACCACTACGGCAGGAAGCTTCCCGAACAAGAGGTCGCCACCCGCGTGGCGCAAACCCTCCAGGCGCACCGTTAGCGCCATTCACGGCCGGCGCTCGCCGGTTCCCTCGCATCATCGTCAAAGGAGACACCCATGCGCACCTCGCACCGTTACCTGCTCGTCGCCATTGCCGTTGCCGGCAGCGCGTTCTTCACCCAGATCGCCGCTGCGGACGACAGCAGCAAGTTCCCGTCGTTCGCCTCGATTTCCGGTGGCGACAAGATGCTGTCGCGCGATGAGGTTACCCCCGCGCTTGAGAAGAAATATCCCGCGCTGACCGACCTGAAAGCGCATTGGGACGACGCCGACATGGACAAGGACGGGAAGATCAATCAGCACGAGTACGAGGCCTTCATGAACCTCAAGAAGGATTGATCAGACCAGGAGCGGCCGCGCCGGCACCGCCAAGCCGGCGCGGCCGCGCTGCCCTGCCCGTGCACGGAATCGGCAAACCGTGCCGTAAATACTTGCGGAAAACGGCAAGCGCGCCATAGGATCGTCTCGTCCGCCGAGGGATCCCGACACGTGACGCCGCCCGTCATCCACTCCGAATTGGCATGGCGCAGTCCAGCGGTGGCGGACGGCTGCGGCGACCGCGTGATCGCATCGCGATGGACATCGCCGCCCGTCGAGGGCCTCCGCGCCGTGACTCCCGCCGACACCCATATCGTGGCCATCTATCTCCGCGCTACCCGGGGCATCCTGCGCGTGGACGGCCAGGTGGTGCATTCGGGACGCCTGCCTACCTGTTGCATCTTCGTTACATCGCCCCGGCAGGAAATCTCGGCCGAATTCTTCGAACCGGCCGACGTGCTGCACCTCAGCATCCGCAACGACTTCCTCGCCGAGTATGCAGGCGATGGTTTCGACGAGGGCACGCAGCTTGCCGGCATCTATCGCGACGAAGCCATCGTGATGATGGGAAGGGCCATCATCGCCACGCACGCGTGCGGGCACATGGCCGGATGCACCGAGACGCTGGGAAAGCCGATCATCGCGCGCCTGCTCCACCTCCACGCGTCCTCGGACCGCATGCACGCGCGCACGCGGAAGGTCACCATCCAGGGCTGGCGCCTGCAACGCGTCACGACCTACGTGGATGCCAACCTGGACAAGCCGATCACGCTGGCCGACATCGCCCGTGCCGCAGGTCTCTCGCCGATGCATTTCGCCGCGCAGTTCCGCGCCGCCACCGGCCACAAGCCGCACGAGTACCTGCAGCTCTGCCGCATCGAACGCGCGAAGCGGCTGCTCGAGGAAAAGGAACGCTCGCTCGTCGACATCGCGCTCGACGTGGGCTTCCGTACCCAGGCCCATTTCACCACGGTGTTCAAACGCTTCGCGGGGCGCACGCCCCATTCCTGGCGCGAGCGACTGCCCGACTGAATCCGTACACCGGCATGGTGTCCGCGAGTACCGGCCGCGACGGCTCAGTCGTCCTTCCCCTCGCCGCTCTTGGCATGCGGCGGATGGCGGCGCGGCTCGGGAATACCGCCCGGATTGTCGGTGCCCTGCCCCGTGGGCGGCGTGACCTTGGGTGCGCCGTACTCGTCCCGCTTGCGCGGATCCGGGGCACGCTTCGTGTTCATGCCGTCGGTCCAATGCTCGTTCGGAGCGGTGGAGCGTGGCGCAGACGTGTCCACCCGCTGCGGTTTCCCTCCGCTGGCGGACTGTCCGCTCACCGCCGCGGTGCCGGCATGGGCAGGGTGGGCGGCGTCCTGTACCAGGGCGGGTGTGCTCGTGGCAAGCAGGAAAAACATCGTCGATAACATGGAATCACCTCATTCTGCAGCGGGGCCCTACGCCTTCGACGTTCCCATGGTGACGGAATCGAGGTGTTCCACCCGCACGATGTCGCCCAGCCAGACGAGTCCGCTCCACCCTGGCTGCTGCGGATCCTCGAGCTTCACCGTCCCGTTGATGCCCTCGACATCGTCCGCATCCTTGAAGACCTGGACGGTGGGAGTGACCATGACGACGCCCTCGACCGGCGGTCCCTCCAGCACATGCACACGTACGCGGGCGTTGATCGCGAGTTCCTCGACCCAGCGGTTCATGCGCGCGATGTCCTCCGGCTCGGTGAAAACTGTCCTGGCTATGCGTCCCATCGTTCGGCTCCTCTGGCGGCGGTATCAGCTGCAAGGGTCGCCCGGACGATGTGAGAGGCGCATGCAGCCCCACATAAGGTTTGGTGAGGGCGACCTCTTCACCGAGGCGGCGCACGACGCAAAGCCGGGGAGTTGCACCCGGCCCTCGCCTGTTCGTGGTTCATCCGCCGCCCGCGCCGGACCCGGTGTCCGGCGCGGGCACCTGCGTCAAGCCGCCGCTAGGCGGCCGATTTCTCCGCCGCGCGCTGGTTGCCGGCCTGCTCGGCCAGCATCGTCAGCTTCTCGTCGGTTGCCTTTTCTTCCTTCAGGGTGGCCTGCAGGAGCGGGATCGCGTCCTTGTAGCCGATCTGCTTCGCGATCGCCGAGAGCGTGCCGTAAGCGGCGATCTCATAGTGTTCCACCTTCTGCGCGCCGCCGATAAGCGCGGCGTCGCGCAGCGGCCCCGCCGGAATTTCCTCGATCACTTCCTTGCCCTCTTCCACCAGTCCTTCCATGGCGGCGCACTTGATGCGCTTCAGGCGGATGCCAAGGGCCTCGACGATCTGGTCGATACGCTCGACCTGCCCCTGGGTCTCCTCGAGATGGGTTTCGAAGGCCTGCTTGAGCTCCGGCGCCTCGGCAGCGCGAGCCAGCTTCGGCAATGCCTTGGTCAGCTGTTTCTCGGCGCTATAGATATCCGACAGCTCGTGGATGAAAAGGTCTTCGATCGTCTTTACTGCCATGGTCTTCTCCGTGTCGGGCTGTGGTTCGTCGGAGTCTGGGATGCTAGGCGCGCGTTCGTCATGCGCCCAGCTTCGTGGCGTGAATGCGATGACGACAGATGCCTGTATTCACGCTTCTTCGCGCAGGGGCTGGAAGGCGTCCACCGTCTCCCAGTTACCGTCGTCGCCTTCGATCTTCAGGCGCACGCGGCGCTGCATGCGGCGGCCCATGCTGTCGGCCAGCCGCAACGCGTGCCTGAAGCACTCATCCTGGGTGGCGAAGGCGCCCATGCGATGCGTCTCATGGAAAACCTCCCAGGGATACCCGTGGTTGCGCTGGGCCAAGGGGAGGTAAAGCATGATGGGGGTGTGCAGTTCGCTGGTCATGCCCACCATCATTCAAACTCCGTGCCAGCGCCGATACGCGCCTCTGGACGCGGTGGAGCGCGGGCAGCGCATGCCGTCGTAAGCCGGCGAGCGCATGTTCTTCCAATCCTGCTGCAGATCCTGCACCCTGATCGCGACCTAACCAGCGGTTTGCAACTCGTTTAGAGGCATCGCAGATCACGTTAAAAAACGTGAAGAGCCATTGACGCCGCTTGCGGTTCAGTTGCACGCTTGGCCCGGCAAGCTCCCCGCGATTTACCCGAGGACGAGGAAATGACGAGCGACCTGCGCAACCCGCTGAAACGTGCACGCAACATCGGCTCCGCCAAGTCCGGTGCCGGATCGTGGATGGCCATGCAGTTCACGTCGCTCGTGCTCGTGGGCCTGTCGATATGGTTCGTCGTACTCGTGCTGACGCTGATGCACTCGGACTACGCCACGGTCCGCCATGCCGTCGCCCATCCGGTCAATGCGACCCTGATGGCGACCTTCGTGGTCCTGGTCTGCTGGCATACCGAGCTGGGATTGCGCAACATTTACGAGGACTACATCCACACGCGCTGGATCGGCTTCTGGAGCGCCATCCTCACCCGTTTCGCCCTCCTGCTGATGGCGGTGCTCTCGCTGTTGTCGATCGTGCGCATCGCCATCGCGGGTTGATCGCCGCCGCTAGCTAGTATCCCGACCGGCGCAGCAGCCACGCGGCAGCTAGCGTCGCGCCGGCAATGACCACGGCCGAGCGCGTCCGCGGCGACCGTCGGGCGTCCGACACCAGGCCTTCCACAACGTCCACGCGGTCCGCGAACAGCAGCATCAGCCAGTGACGCAGGTCGTTCTCGCTGTGGCGGAAGGCCCGCCGGCGGATCCATCCGCTGAGGCCACGCGGCGGGACGCTGGTCCCGAACACGGGGGGCCGCTTGAAGTGCTCGGTCGACTGGAGGATCTCGACCTCCGATTGCTGCGGAGGGGGCTGGTCCCAGTGCACCCCTTCCAGGCGCGGCGGCGTGCGCTCCATGGGCACGGCGGGACGGTTCGCCCGGTCGAGGTCGGCTCCCCAGCCCGGAATGCGGTCTTGCGGTCGGTTCATGGCGGATACCTCAGGCTGCGGTCGTCGCGGCGCTCTCGGCGCCGGGTGGGATCAGCACGGTCTTGATGCATTGGTCCTTCTTGCTCGAGAACATTTCGTAGGCGTCGCTCACGTCCTCGAGCGGCACCCGGTGCGTGATGATGGCGCGCGGGTCGAGCCGCCCCGCCTGGATGTGCTCGATCAGGCGCGGCAGGTGCCGCTTCACGCTCGCCTGGTTCATCCGCAAGGTCAGTCCCTTGTTGAGGGCGTTGCCGATGGGAACGGCATTGAAGGTGGGACCGTAGACGCCGACGATGGACACGTTGCCGCCCTTGCGCACCGAGTTGATGGCCCAGTGCAATACCGTGGCCGCGCCTGCCTGAAGCTTCATCTTCACGCCGGTCAGGTGCTGCATGATGTTGCCGGTCGCTTCGCATCCCACCGCATCGATGCACACATCGGCGCCGAGGCCGTCGGTCATCTTCTTGATGTGGATGGCCATGTCGCCGACGGAGCGGAAATCGACGGTCTCGCACTGCGCGTAGCGGCGGACGAAATCCAGCCGGTAATCGACGTGGTCGACCACGATGACCCGCCCTGCTCC
>NZ_JBPGXO010000010.1:0-95922 GCF_056755555.1 Luteibacter sp. SVR4-7G
CCGGTGGCTGCCGTTTTTGGAGCGATTCCGCAGGGAGGCGTAGGCCGGACGAGGACTTAGCGAGAAAAACGGCAGCCGCCGGCGACCCGCCGCTACGCCGAAGCAAAACCCGATGGCGACAGCCGAGCCGGCAACCGCTCCATGCGGCGAAGCTGCTCAGAGCATGGGCACGCGCAAGCGGGCCAACCGACGCGAAGACTGTCGCACGCGTGCGAAACCCCCTTCCCCTCCGCACCGGCACGCGCGATGATCGGCCGGGGTTAAAGAGGGGGCGTACCGCATGTCGCACGCGCAGGATCAGCAACTCGAACGGCTGACGTTCTTTTCGGATGCCGTCTTCGCCATCGCCATCACCTTGCTGGTGATCGAAATCCATGTGCCACATCCCGCGGATCGCAGTGACGGCGCCTGGGTACAGGCGCTTGTCGAACTCACTCCGCACTTCGTGGGCTTCATCCTCAGCTTCATCGTCGTGGGCGCGCTATGGGCGGCCCACCACCGCGTATTCGGCATGCTTCGCCATTACGACCCGTCGATCGTGTGGCCAAACCTGTTCCTCCTGATGGCCATCGCATTCATGCCGTTCTCGTCGGCATTGATGAGCGCACATCCCACCGAGCGCGTTCCGGAGTGGTTCTACGCAGGCACCTTGTTGGTGGCGGGACTGCTTCAGTTCCGGCTGATCAAGCGGGTCCTCCGGGTGCCCTTCCTCCGGGAAGACGTCACGGAAGACGTTATCGCCATGTTGCGGCGCCGGGCCCTGGCGCTGCCGTCGATGGCGATCCTTGCAGGCGTCCTGGCCATCTGGTGGCCGGGTCCGAGCAATCTGCCCCTGATGCTCATGCCGCTGGTTGTGCGGGTGTTTGCGGCCATGGCGAAGAAGAGGACTGTCGAGCCCGCGCTTGACACGGAGTGACGCGGCTCAAGCCAGCGTGGTCAGTTCGACCGGCACGATGGCGTCGCCGCTGATGATCTGGGCCTGGCCGTCCTGCACCATGAACTGGATCTGCATCGTGCGCTGCGTGAGCGCGGCAAGCGCATCGACCGTGGCGGGAGCGATATCGATGACGGAGACGTTTTTGGTCCGGGCCACGGCGGCCGAGGTCTTCTTCCACCAGACTTCGGCGCTGCGTCCGCTGTAGCTGTAGACGATCACCCGCCTGGCGCGTCCGGCGGCGCGGCGGATGCGCTGCTCGTCTGGCTGGCCGATTTCGATCCACAGGTCCACGTCGCCGGTCAGCTCCTTGCGCCACAGGTCCGGCTCATCATCCGAACTGAGGCCTTTGCCGAAGACCAGGTCCTCGTCGGCATTCAGCGCGAACGCGAGCACCCGCACCATCATCCGGTCGTCGGTTTCCGACGGGTGCTGGGCGATGGTCAAAGCGTGGGACTGGTAGTAGTGCCGGTCCATGTCGCTGACCTGCAGTTCGGCCTTGAAGACCGTGGATTTAAGTGCCATGAGGTGCCGCTCGCTTTCGATGCCGGACGCAGAGCGTACATGAGGAAACGGCTACTTGTAGGCCGAGTTGGCAAGCGTTCCGCATTTTCGGCCCCGGTTCAAGTTTCGCCGCTGGCGAAGCGTAGTTTCCAGGAAGCCGCAGGGTGCGGCGCGTGGAGGACATCATGAAACGATTATTTGGTTTTTGCGCACTACTACTCTTTGGGGGCCACGCGATGGCTGCGTGCAACACAGCGGCCCTTTCTGGCTCCTTTATAGGCAAGACGTCAGGCAGTATTGGGTTGAACCTTGCGCCCTTCAGTTCGATTGCGAGCGCCCGGATGTTCGGTAATGGGCAGGGAGAAGCGGAAATTTGGGCCAATTTCGCGGGTCTCACTGGCCCAGTAGTACACCTGACTCATCAGCCCATTACCTACACGGTTACGAACGCAGCGGACGGCAGTTCGAACTGTGTGTGGAAGATCATAGTCGTGTACGGCAACTTCCTACAGCTCTCATACATCGGGGTCATGGGACCGGACGCGGACGAGATCTTCGTCTATACCGAAACGCCGGCCACATCCGTCACCGGAATCGTAAAGAAAACGGCTGAACAGCCTTAGCTCGGCGCATGCAGCCGATAAAGCAGTTCAGCCTCGGTAAGCGAGATGCCGCAGGTTTCCGCGATGTTCTGCGGCGACGCGCCCTGTCGTGCAAGGCGTTGGGCGAGGGCCAGCGCACGGTCGCTTGTGGCGCTCGGTTCGCTCGCGACGGTGACGGCCGGTTGGCGGCGTACCTGGTCCTCGATGTCGCCCAGGCGGTGATCGAGGCGGCGGAGCATGTTGGCCAGGGTTTCGGCGGGGATCGCCGGCTCGGCTGGAGCCTGCGCGGGAGCCGCGGCGGCTGGGGCCGCTGGCTCCTTGTGCGTTGACGGCCGAGCCGCGTCGTCCAGCCTGCGGAACAGGAATAGCAGGCCGACGAGGTTGAGGACCGCGAGGGCGATCAGCACGTATCCGATGGCGGCGTTCATGCAGGTGGGACTCCGTTGGGTCGCCGGACACGGTAGCGCAATGTGGCATCGCGAAAAAGCGGTGGATCAGGCGCGGCAGAGCTTCTGGACGTCGACCAAGGCGATGAAGCCGTCGTCGCGGGTGATCACGCCGCTGACCGGGTCGTCGCGGCGCTCGGCGCGGCCCGGGGGTGGCGGGGCCACGTCGTCGGCCTCGAAGGTGAGCATGTCGCCGATCACGTCGATGCGCATGCCGACCACGCTGCCGCCGTCATCGAACACGATGACGCGGCGGGACTCTTCCGTGCCCTCCTCGATACCGCCATCCAGGCCGAAGCGGCGGCGGCCGTCGAGCACCGGCACGATCTGCCCGCGCAGGTTGACGATGCCGAGCACGTCGTCCGGAGCGCCGGGAACCGGCGTGATGTCGCCCGGGCGGATCACTTCGCGCACGCTGGCGAGGGATACCGCGTAGCGCTGCCCTTTCAGGGAGAAACCGAGCCAGGCACCATGCCCGTCGTGTTGGGGTTGGGTCATGGGCCCAGCTCCTTTTCCAGCCATTCGATGAGTGCGGCCACGTCGACCACGCCGCATTTGGGTTCCGGCGACATTCCCGCCAGCCACGGGCGCGTGGCTGCGCCGCGGCGCCACTGGATCGTGTCCGGCGGCAGTTCCACCGGCTCCTCGTCCACCACGCAGGCCAGGGCCCAGGTGCGGTCGCGCAGGATCACCAGCGTCATGACGGGCGCGCCGCGGAGGTCGGGCGAAAGCACGGCCGCGAGGTCGGCCACGCGCGCTTCGCCACTGGGGTGCCGCCAACGGCCGAGGCAGACCGGATTGCTGGAGTTCGGCGGCGTCAGCGGCGGCATCGGTATCACGTGGGTGACATCCGCCATGGGCACGGCCAGCTTCACTCCCGCGGCCACGCACAGCAGGTAGCGGCAGGCCGCATCGCGCGCCGGCGCGGAGATCGGCGTGTTCCGCCAGGGTTCGAACGCCACGACCTTCACCTCGGTCGGGGGCACCGGCAGGCTTGCGGCGACCGGCGTCAGCAGGTCGGCGAGGTAGTCGGCGACGATCTGTTCGGCATCTTGCATGGCGCGCATCACGCGGCGGCGTCCGTCACGGACGGCACGGGCATGGCCAGCAATTCGTCGAGCAGCTGGCGATACGCCAGACCGCCCCGGCGCGCCGCCGGCCACGCGGCCAGGGGCACGCCTGCGGCGCTCGCTTCGCGAATCTGGGTATCGGTGGGAATCACCGACTGGCTCACGTCGTCGCCGTATTGCTCGCGCAATTGCACGAGGCAGGCACGCGAGGCATGCGTGCGCGCGTCGTACAACGTGGGCACGATCGTGCGCGGTATCGGTTTGCCCCGCGAGCGCTCGATCATCGACAGGCTGCGCAGCATCCGCTCGAGGCCGGCCAGGGCCAGCGCTTCCGTCTGCGTCGGCACGAGCAGGCGATCGCTGGCCGCGAGTGCGTTGACCATCAGCACGCCGAGCGTCGGCGGGCAATCGAGCAGCACGTTGTCGAAGTCGGAGGACAGCTCCGCCAGTGCCTGGCTCAGCACGAGCCCCATGCCGGGCCGGGCGCCGAGCTGCCGGTCCAGCGTGATCATGGCGGCGGAGGCCGGCAGCACGCTGAGCCGGTCCCACTGCGTCGCGTGAACCAGGGTGCGTACCGGCAACGGGTTGGCGCCCACGCTGAAGAGGTCGTACACGCTGCCGTGCGCGCCGCCTTCCACGCCGACATAGCCGGACAGCGACGCGTGCGGATCCATGTCGACCAGCAGCGTGCGTTTGCCCGAGTCGGCGAGCAGGCTGCCGAGCGCCACGGTGGTCGTGGTCTTGCCGACGCCGCCCTTCTGGTTCGACACCGCCCAGACGCGCATCACCCGGCCCTCGTCGCGACGTGCGCGACATCGCTGTAGAAACGCGCCGGCGCAGCCTTGTCGCTCATCACCACGATCAGCACGCGGCGATTGCGATTGCGGCCGTCTTCCGTGGCGTTGTCTGCAGTGGGACGGAACTCGCCCCAGCCGACGATGCCGACGCGATGCGGGTCGACGCCGGTAATGGTGAGCAACCGCGCCACGGTCGCCGCACGGGCGGCCGACAATTCCCAGTTCGAGGGAAAGGTGGCCGTCGCGATGGGCGTGTTGTCGGTATAGCCCTCGATGCGCATGGCGTTCGGGAAGGGCGCGAGAATGCCTGCCAGCTTGCGCAGCACGTCCTCCGCCGGTGCCTGCAGCTTCGCCACGCCGACCGGGAACAGGATATCGGTGCGCACTTCGATTTCGAGCCAGTCCGGCGTCTTCCGCACGCTGACCATGCTCTTGTCGATCAGCGGCTTCATCGCCCGCTGCACTTCGTCGGAAATCTGGCTTAGGCTCGCGTCCTCGGTCTTGCCGATCGCCGTGTTGGCCGCGGACGCGGTATTGACGCTGGCCGCTTCCTGGCGTTCGGGTGCCGCGCCTTCGTGGCCCGGCAACGGCAGGTTGCGCGGCGGAATCGGCACGTCGATCTTCGCGATCGGCGCTGCCGAGGGCGCGCGCGACTGGTTCGGCAAGGGCACCTGGGCGGCCGGCGTCGCCTCGCGGATCGGCTCGATGACCTTGCCGGTGCCGTTGAAGGCTTCGTTGATGGACTGCGCCATCACGCGGAACTTCGTTTCGTTCACCGCCGACACGGCGTACATCACCACGAACAAGGCGAGCAGCAGGGTGATCAGGTCCCCATAGGGGATCGCCCAGCGCTCGTGGTTGATGTGTTCCTCGTGGTGGCGGCGCTTCACGACAGGAATCCCTGCAGCTTGCTCTCGATGTGGCGGGGGTTGTCGCCCTGCGCGATGGAAACCAGCCCTTCGACCAGGATCTCGCGCATCTGCGAACGGCGCCGGGCGAGTCCCTTCAGGCGCGAAGCCATCGGCAGCGCCAGGAGGTTGGCGAGACCGATGCCGTAGATGGTGGCGACGAAGGCCGCCGCGATGCCGTGGCCGAGCTTGCTCGGATCGGCGAGGTTCTGCATCACCGACATAAGACCCATGACGGCGCCGATGATGCCCATGGTGGGCGAGTAGGCGCCGGCGTTCTCGAACACCTTGGCGCCCTCGATGTCGGTGTGCTCGCGCGCGAACACCTCCACTTCGAGGACGGAACGCATGGCGTCGGGCTCGGTGCCATCCACCAGCAACTGGAGGCCCTTGCGGATGAAGGGATCGCCTTCGCGCTCGATCGCAGGCTCCAGGCCGAGGAGGCCGGTGCGCCGCGAGATTTCGCTCCACCCGACGATGCGGCTGACCAAGTCTGCGGATTCGATATCGGGCGGGCGGTATACCCAGGGCAGCATGCCCCAGGCGCGCTTGAGTACGGCACCCGGCGTCTGCACGAGCAGGGCCGCGAAGGTGCCGACGAAGACGATGATGAACGCGGCCGGATTCCACAGGGCGTCGAGGCTCGAGCCCTTGAGGATGGTGCCCAGGATGATGACCACGAAGGCCA
Source organism: Luteibacter sp. SVR4-7G (assembly GCF_056755555.1). Lineage (NCBI taxonomy): Bacteria > Pseudomonadati > Pseudomonadota > Gammaproteobacteria > Lysobacterales > Rhodanobacteraceae > Luteibacter > Luteibacter sp. SVR4-7G. The sequence goes on from NZ_JBPGXO010000010.1 coordinate 5,950, forward strand.
GGATCGTTCCGACGACGCTCACGATATCCATATCAGACAGCCATCCTCAGGGTAGGCAGGACCTGGCCGCCGTCTTCGGCGAGGCCTGCGAGATCGAGCACGAGCGAAATCCTGCCGTCGCCGGTGATCGTGGCGCCCGCCACGCCGGGCACATCCTTGAGGAACGGCCCCAGCGGCTTGGCCATGACGTCTTCACGTCCAAGCACCTCGTCGACCAGGCAACCGAGGGTCTGGTGGCCGATCTGCACGACCACCACGTGGCCGCCCTTCCCCGCGGCACCGGCCCAGCGGCCGAGATCGGCCAGGGGCAGCGCGCGCTGGCGATGGGACGCGACGATACGGCCGTCGAGTTCCTGGATCTGGCCGGGCACGAGTTCGAACACTTCGGCCACGTTGGACAGCGGCAGCGACAGCAACCGGTTGCCCACGCGCACCATCAGCACGCGCAGGATCGCGAGGGTGAGCGGCACGGAGAGGCGCACCGTGCTGCCGTGCCCGACGCGGGAGTCGATCGACAGCGTGCCGCCGAGTTCCACGATCTTCGTCTTGACCACGTCCATACCGACGCCGCGGCCGGAGATGTCGGAGACCTGGCTGGCCGTGGAGAAACCCGGGCGGAACACGATCTCGTAGCATTCTCGCTCGTCGAGGCGCGCGGCCTGCTCCTCGTCCATCAAGCCCTTTTCGACGGCCTTGCGGCGCAGGACCTCGGGGTCCATGCCCTTGCCGTCGTCGGTGACGGTGATGACGATGCGGTCGCCGAACTGTCCTGCGGCGAGACGGACCGTGCCCGAGCGCGGCTTGCCCTCGCGCTCGCGCACCTCGGGCATCTCGATGCCGTGGTCGACCGAATTGCGCAGCAGGTGAACCAGCGGGTCGGCCAGCGCTTCCACCACGGTGCGGTCGATGTCGGTCTCTTCGCCTTCGGTAACCAGTTCGATCTCCTTGCCCAGCTGGCGGGCGAGATCGCGGACGATGCGCGGGAATCGTGAGAACAGCTTGCCCACCGGCTGCATGCGCATGCGCAGCACGGCGTTCTGCAGGTCTTCGGCCACGCGCTCGAGTTCGCCGATGGCGCGTTCCATCGGGTCGTTGGTGCCGCGCGGCGCGAGGTTGGTGAGGCGGTTGCGAACCAGCACCAGTTCGCCGGCGGCATCCACGAGGCTGTCGAGACGGCTGGTGTCGACGCGGACGGTGGTGTCGGCGGTGGAGGCCGTGCGTTTTTCGGCGGGTTGGGATTTCGGTGAGGCTGTTGCGGGTGCTGCCGCAGGCGTGGGGACCGGGGCGAAAGGCGTCGCGGACAGGTCCGCTCCTACAGGAGCCGTTGCCGGGACGGCGGCGGTGCCGGGGGCGGCGGTGCCGTGGAGGCTGTCGAGCAGGGCTTCGAACTCGTCGTCGCTGATGGTGTTGCCGGCGGGCGGCGCGACGGGAGCGGCAGCCACCGGAGCGGATTCGGGCGCGGAGGCATCCGGTTCGGCGCCGGGCGCGCCGGTGCCATAGAGCGAATCCAGCAGGGCTTCGAACTCGTCATCGGAGATCGTACCGGACGATGCCGGTGCCGGGTCGCGCTCGTTGCGCGCGGCGTCGAGCATCGCCTCGAATTCGTCTTCGATGGGATCGTAGGGGCGCGACGGGACGGCGGCCGCCGCGGGAGCGGCGACCGGTGCGGACAGCGCCACCGGAGGCGCGGAAACGGCGCGGCCCGGGATCAGCAGGCGATCGAGCAGCGAACGCGGGGCGGCGTCGAGCGGCAGGCCGCCATCGGCGGCCCGCATCATGTCGTTGAGGAGGTCGAGCGACTCCAGCAGCGCATCCATGAAGCCTGCGTTGAGCACGACGGCGCCGTTGCGCGCTTCGTTGAGCAGGTCCTCGGCGCGATGGCAGAGCTCCACCATCGGATTCAGGCCGAGGAATCCCGCACCGCCCTTCACGGTGTGGAACGCGCGGAATACCGCGTTAAGCAGGTCGGTGTCGCCCGGCGACGACTCGAGGTCCACGAGCTGTTCGCCCAGGCTCTCGAGCAGTTCGCGTGCCTCGATCAGGAAGACATTGAGCAGCTCGTTGTCCAGCTCCACGCTCATAGGGCGCTCAGAAGCCGAATTCGCTGAGGAGGCGATCCACTTCGTCCTGGCTGACCTTGTCGGCGGGCGGTGCCGCACCGCCCGCGAGGGAGCCGGTCAGGCGCACCAGTTCCACCAGCGAGGACTCGACCTTGGCCATGAAGGCCTCGACCTGGGCCACGCGCTGGCCGGAGAGGTCCTGCCACGACTGTGCTTCCACCATTTCGCCGAAGCCGATATCGCAGCTCTGCGCGAAATCGCCCACGCGCACGGCCAGGGCCGTGGCGTTGGCGCCGAACGCGGGATCGGCGGGATCGAGCACCAGCACTTCGTCGGCCTGGCGCGCCAGCGCCTGGGCCTGCGGGCGCAGCTTCTCGCTGAAATCGAGCGTGCGATGGGCGGCCTGCGAACTCATCTCGAGCACGTCGCGCAGGTGCTTGCGCGCGTCGCCCATGTTGCCCGGCACGCCGTCGTTGGAGATGTCGGCGGCGAGGCGGCGCGCGGACTCGTGCAGGTCGCGCGCGAGGTGGCCCAGGGCCAGGAACAGGTGCTGTTCGCGCGTGCGCAGGAGGCGGTCGAGCGCCTGCTCGAAGGCGGCCGGATCGTCGGCGTCGAGCAGTTCGCGCAGTTCGGGTGCCACGTCATGGCCGGTGGTAAGCATCGTGTTCATCGTCGTTCCTTAGCCTGCGGCCGCAGCGAGACGTTCGAAGATCTTGTCGAGTTTTTCCTTCAGCGTCACCGCGGTGAAGGGCTTGACGACATAGCCGTTCACGCCGCTCTGCGCGGCGGCGATGATCTGGTCGCGGTTGTTCTCCGCGGTGACCATCAGCACCGGCAGCGATTTCAGCTGTGCATCGGCGCGGATCGCCCGCAGCAGGTCGATGCCGGTCATGTTCGGCATGTTCCAGTCGGTGACCACGAGGTCGATCGGCTGCGCGCGCAGCAGCGCCAGCGCCGCGTTACCGTCCTCGGCCTCCTGGATCAGGGTGTTGGTGAACCCCAGCTCCACCAGGAGGTTCCTGACGATACGTCGCATGGTGGAGAAATCGTCCACCACGAGGATCTTCATGTTCTTGTCCAAAACTTCTCTCCGCCTTGCTACCGCGCGTTCGTCAATGCTTGTCTTTCCAACCCGACATGCGTGCACGGAGGCGAATCAGGGCCTGGCCGTGGATCTGGCACACCCGCGATTCGCTCACACCCAGCACCGCACCGATTTCCTTCAGGTTGAGCTCTTCATCGTAGTACAGCGACATGACCAGCTTTTCGCGCTCGGGCAGCCCATCGATGGACTGCGCCAGCGCGTCGCGCAGGCCTTCCTGCTCGAACAATCCGTCCGGACCCGCGGCATCCGGGTCGGCCACGTCGATCGCCGCGCCCTCGTCGCCTTCCGGCGCCGTGAGGCTCAGCAACCGCGCGCTCGCCGCGTCGGCCAGGATCTGGTTGTATTCCATGGCGTCGATGCCCAGCCGCTTCATCACTTCGGCGTCTTCGGCGTCGCCACCCGTCTCGTTTTCGATCTGCCTCGTCACCTCCGCGACCTCGCGCAACTTCCGGTGGACGGAGCGCGGGGTCCAGTCCGTCTTGCGCAGTTCGTCCAGCATGGCGCCACGTATGCGGATGCCCGCATAGGTTTCGAAGCTGGCCGCGCGAGTCGGCGAGTAATTCCTTGCGGCCTCGAGCAATCCGATCATTCCGGCCTGCATGAGGTCGTTCGCATCCACGCTCGGCGGCAGCCTGCCCATCAGGTGATAGGCGATACGGCGCACCAGCGGCGCGTGGGTTTTTACCAGTTGATCCGCCGGGATACGCGTGATCTCGAGATATTCGGTCGCGACGCTCACAGTGGCAGCCCTCCTCCCAAGTGGGACCGCTCGGCGAAAAAGCCGATGCGGCCCTGTGCCCGGGGCTCGGGTTCACCCCATGTATCGACCGACCGGGCCAGATTCTTGAATCCGATCGCGGACCGGCTGCTCGGCCAGGCGTCGACGACGGCCGACTGGCGCCGGATGGCCTGGCGCAGGTATTCGTCGTGCGGGACCATGCCCATGAAATCCAGGGATACGTCGAGGAACCGGTTGGTCACCCGCGACAGCTTCTCGAACAGCTGGCGGCCCTCCTGGGCATGGCGGACCATGTTGGCCACGATGCGGAAGCGGTTGACCGCGAACTCCCGGCTCATCACCTTGATCAGGGCGTAGGCGTCGGTCAGCGAGGCCGGCTCGTCGCAGACCACCACCACCACCTCGTCCGAGGCCGCCGCGAACATGGACACGCTGTCGGAAATGCCGGCGGCGGTGTCGACGATGAGGTATTCGGGCGCCAGCGGGTACTCATCGAAGGCGCGGATGACCGCGGCATGCTCGATGTTCGGCAGCTGGGCCATGCGCCGCGTGCCCGAGGTGGCCGGGATCACCTTCAGGCCGTGCGCGGCTTCGAGGATCAGGTCCTCGATGCGGCACTCCCCTTCCAGCATGTGACCCAGGTGGCGGGTAGGCTGCAGGCCGAGCAGGACGTCGATGTTCGCCATGGCGAGGTCGGCATCGAGCAGGAGGACGTCCCGGCCGCCCATCGCCAGCGCCATGCCGAGGTTGACCGCCACCGTGGTCTTGCCGACGCCGCCCTTGCCGCCCGCGATCGCGATGCTGCGGGTGGGGCGACGGTCGGCGAGCCAGTTCAGTCCGGCGGCCTGGGTGGAATCGGCGTGTGTGCTCATGAAGGAAGTCACTGCCCCTGTCTTTCTGTCTGTGTCCGTGAGGCCGCTCAGGCCAGGGCCGGCGTCGCCGTGCCGAAGCGTTCGGCCAGCAGGGCGTCGTCGGGTTCTTCGTTGCGTTGCTTCAGCCGCTGGGCGGCGAGGCAGACGAGCTTGCGCGCATCGGCCGTGGCGATGTCCTCGGGCACGCGCTGCCCATCCGTCGTGTAGTCCAGCGGAAGATCGTGGCGAATGAGGGCCGAGAGCGCGCCACCGATCAGCGGTGCCTCGTCGAGCTTGGTGAGGATGGCGCTTTGCGGCGCCAGCGGCGCATAAGCGCGGATGGCGCTGTCGATGGCCTGGGCCTGCGCGTTGGCGGCGAGCACGAGGCATACGCGCACGTCCGAAGTTGCGCGCAGCGTGTCGAACTGCTGCTGCAGCTTGGGATCGTTGCCGGCCAGGCCGGCCGTGTCCACGAGGACGGTGTGCTTGCCGCGCAGTTGCAGAAGCACATTGCGCAGGCTGGTGGCGTCGTGTGCATTGAAAACGCGCACGCCGAGCAGGCGGCCATAATGTTCGAGCTGCGCCCCGGCACCGATGCGGTACTGGTCGGCACTGATCAGCGCGACGTTCGACGCGCCATGGCGCAGCACCGCGCGGGCGGCGAGCTTGGCGATCGTCGTGGTCTTGCCCACGCCGGTCGTACCCACCAGTGCCGTGATGCCGCCGCCCACGGTGTCGAAGTTGCGTCCGCTGGCGCGGATGTTGCGCGAGAGGAGGCCCAGCGGCAGGTAGCGGGCCTGGTCCGGGGTCATGCCCGGCGGCAGCTCGGCGCACAGCGCGCGGGCCACGTCGCCGTCGATGCCAAGGCGGGTCATCTCGCGCAGCACGCGGGCACGCAGCGGCTGCTCGCGATCCATCTGGTTCCACGCGAGGGTCGAGAGCTGTACTTCGAGCATCTCGCGCAGGTTGGTGATCTCGGCACGCACGCCGTTCACGGCGGCGTCGTTGTTCGGCGCCACGGTGGCTGCGCGGACCACGTCGGCCACGCTGGCGGCGAGCGCCGCGCTGGACTGGCGCTGCGGCGCGTTGGCGTTGTCCTGCGCGCCGGAGCGCGAGGCACGTTCCACGGCGGCGGCCGTCGCGGCGCGGGCCTGGTCGATCCGCGCGGCGCGATCGGCTTCGTCGCGGATGGCGCGCATCGGCGCTTTCTCTTGCTTCGCCGGCGGCTCCAGGCCGAAGCCGGCTTCGCGCACCAGGGCTTCGTCGTAATCGAGGGCAGCGATGATCTCGATGCCGTCGTCCAGCCGGCGGGTGGACAGGATCACGGCATCCGGGCCCTGTTCGTCCCTGACCTGGCGCATGGCCTGGCGCATGTCGGGAGCAACGAATCGTTTGATTTTCATGCGTGCGATCCTGTCTTCGTCCTATCGTCCGAGGGCCGTCACCAGCTTGACGCGTCGGTTGTCCGGAACCTCGTTGTACGCAAGCACATGCAGGTTTTGGGCCACATGCCGGGTGAAGCGTGAAAGCCACGGACGAAGTGCCGGCGAGACGAGCAGGACCGCCGGTTCGCCGGCCGCTTCCTGGCGCCGCGCCGCGTCGGCAACGCTCTGCTGCAGGCGATCGGCCAGTCCCGGCTCGACGGCCGCGCCGGCGGGACCGCCGCCTTGTAGGGATTGCAGCAGGATCTGCTCCAGCTCCGGCGCCAAAGTAATGACGGGGACTTCCGTACCGAGGCCGGCGATTTCCTGGACGATCTGTCGGCCGAGGGTGACACGCACCGCCGCGGCGAGGACGCCTGGATCCTGGCTCTGCCCCGCGTGCTCGGCCAGCGATTCCACGATGCCGCGGAAGTTGCGGATCGGCACGCGTTCGGCGAGCAGGTTCTGCAGCACCTTGACCACTACGCCGAGCGACAGGCGCTTCGGCACCAGGTCTTCCACCAACTTCGGCGTCTGCTGGGCCAGACGGTCCAGCAACTGCTGCACGTCCTGGTGGCCGATGAGTTCGTGGGCGTGGTTCTGCAGGATGTGCGAGAGGTGCGTGGCGATCACCGTGGCCGGATCGACCACCGTGTAACCGAGCGTCTGCGCGTGCTCGCGCAGGCCCGGCTCGATCCACACGGCGTCCAGGCCGAAGGCCGGGTCGCGCGTGGCGATGCCGTTGATCGTGCCGTGCACGCGGCCCGGATCGATCGCCAGCATGCGCTCGGTATGGATCTCGGCCTCGCCCATCGGCACGCCCATCAGCGAAATGCGGTAGCCGTGCGGTGCGAGGTCGAGGTTGTCGCGGATATGCACCGAGGGCACCAGGAAACCCAGTTCCTGCGACAGCTTGCGGCGCACCGACTTGATCCGTGCCATCAGCTCCCCGCCCTGCGCCTTGTCGACCATCGGGATGAGGCGATAGCCGACTTCCAGGCCGATGGTGTCCACCTGGGCCACGTCTTCCCACGAGAGTTCCAGCCGCTCGGCCGGGGGCACCGACTCCAGCGCCAGTTCCGTGCCCGGTGCGCCCGTACCGGAGGCGACGCCGGCAGCGGCTTCCATCTGGTGCTGGTGCAGTTTCCACGCGCCGAAGCCCGCGATCGCCGCGAGGATCAGGAACGGAAGGTTGGGCATGCCCGGAATGAGGCCCATGATGCCGAGCACGGCGGCGGCGACGGCCAGCGCCTTCGGCTGGCCGAACAGCTGTCCCATGACGTGCTTGCCCATTTCCTGGGACTTCGACACGCGGGTGACGATCACCGCCGTGGCGATGGACAGCATGAGGCCAGGCACCTGGGCGACGAGGCCGTCGCCGATGGTCAGAAGCGTGTACGTGCGTGCGGCTTCCGCGGCCGAGAGCCCGTGCTGCAGCATGCCGATGAAGAAGCCGCCGATGATGTTGATGGCGAGGATCAGCATGCCGGCGGTGGCGTCGCCGCGGACGAACTTGGACGCACCGTCCATCGAGCCGTAGAAGTCCGCTTCCTCGCGCACTTCCTGACGCCGCTCGCGCGCCTGCTCCTGGGTCAGCAGGCCGGCATTGAGATCGGCGTCGATGGCCATCTGCTTGCCAGGCATCGCGTCCAGGGTGAAGCGCGCGGTCACTTCCGACACGCGGGTCGCGCCCTTGGTCACCACCACGAAGTTGATGATGGTGAGGATGGCGAACACCACGAAGCCGACGGCGAAGTTGCCGCCGATGACGAACTCGCCGAAGGCCTCGATCACCTTGCCCGCGGCGCCGGGACCGTTGTGGCCGTGGAGCAGCACCACGCGGGTCGACGCGATGTTCAGCGCCAGGCGCAGCAAGGTGGCGAACAGCACCACCGTGGGAAACGAGGCCAGTTCCAGCGGACGCATCACGTACATCGTGGCCAGCAGGATCACCAGCGACAGCGCGATGTTGAAGGTGAACAGCAGGTCCAGCACGAACGGCGGCAAGGGCAGCATCATCATGCCGAGCATGATCAGCATCGCCAGCGGTGCGGCGATGCCGCGGCGCCCGATCTGGCGGAACGTGCCCATGAAGGTGGTGCTGGCTGCCATCGTCAGTTGTCCATGCGGTAGGGACCCATGAGATCAGGGTCGATGTCCTGCTTCGGGAGGTCGGGCGGGAGATCGCCCATCGCGATCGCCTGCTTCAACCGGAACACGTAGGCCAGGATCTGGGCAACGGCGATGTAGAGCGCCGAGGGGATCTCGCGTCCGATTTCCGTCGTGTGATACAAGGCGCGTGCCAACGGCGGGGCCTCGACCACCGGAACCTTCGCACCGCCCGCCACGTCGCGGATCTGCTGGGCGATCACGTCCACGCCCTTGGCCACCACGCGCGGCGCGCCCATGCGGTCTTCGTCGTACTTGAGCGCCACGGCGAAGTGGGTCGGATTGGTCACGATCACGTCCGCCGTCGGAACGTCTTCCATCATCCGCCGCCGCGCCATCTGGTGTTGCATCTGACGGATTTTCGACTTCAGCTCCGGGCTGCCCTCGTTTTCCTTGTGCTCGTCCTTCACTTCCTGCTTGGTCATCTTCATCTTCTTGGTGAAGCTGAATTTCTGCCATGGCGCATCGACGAGGGCGATGGCACCGAGGGCGCAGGCGAAGACGAGGGAGGCGTGGCCGAGGATGCCGAGAGACAGGGAGATGCCGTTAGCCACGGGTCCGGTGCCGGCGGTGTACATCTCCTGCGTGGAGCGGCGCAGGAACCAGACCAGCGCGCCGCCGATCAGGATCAGCTTGAGCAGCGACTTGCCGAGCTCGACCAGGCCGTTCATCGAGACGAGCCGCGAGAAACCCTTGACCGGATCCAGCCGGTCGAATTTCGGAACGAGCGCCTGGCCGGAGAAATTCAGTCCACCCATCAGGGCGGGCGCCGCGATGGCGGCGACCATGGTCACGGCGAACACCGGGCCAAGCAGGCGCAGGCCTTCGCCCGCGGCCGTCATCAGTGCGTGGCTGAGGCCATTGGCGGCGAACAGGTCGTCCCGCGAGTAGCGCAGTCCCACGTGCATGATGTTGGCGGCGTGCACGGCCATCTGTTCGCGCGAGGCGATGATCGTGGTCACGCCCGAGAGCACCACCACGGCCGTGGAAAGGTCGCGCGAACGCGGAAGATCGCCCTTCTCGCGGGCTTCGCGCAGGCGTTTGTCACTAGGGGTTTCGGTGCGGTCTTCCTTATCGGTCTCGCTCACGCGACTACCTCCCGATAAGCCCGCGCATGGTTTCCCACGCGTCGGTCTGCAAGGAATCGAACGCACCCGGGAGGGCGCGCAGCGCGAGCCATACGGCCAGCAGGCCGAGGCAGATGGTGATGGGGAAACCCACCGCGAAGAGGTTCATCGACGGTGCCGAGCGGCTGATCGCGCCGAAACCGAGATTCACCACCAGCGAGGCGGTGAGCGCCGGCAATGCCACGCGCACCGCGCCGGTGAAGAGGTGGCTGGCGAAACCGAGCACGCCCCACACGCCGTCGGCGCCGACGCCCTGCTGGCCCACCGGCAGCGTGCGGAAGCTGTCGGCAAGCAGCGAGATGAGCTGCAGGTGGCCGTTCATCACCAGGAACAGCAGGGTCACCAGCATCGTGTAGAACTGGCTGAGCACGGGGGTGGTGCCGCCGACGCCCGGATTGACCGTTTCCGCAAAGCCCAGGCTCATCGCCTGGGACACGATCTGCCCGCCGAACGACACGGCTTCGAACACCAGCTTGAGGATGAAGCCGAGCGACGCGCCCACCAGCACCTGCTGGGCCAGCGTCGCGATGCCCTGGGCCGACAGCGGTCGGATGTCCAGCGGCGCCAGCGGGGCGAGCGCCATGGTCAGCAGCAGGGCCAGGCCGATGCGGATGCGCGCCGGGATCATCGTGGCACCCAGCACCGGCGCCACGAGCAGCAGGCCGGAAATGCGCGCCAGCGCCCAGCACGCGCTTCCGACCCAGGCTTCGAGCTGGCCGAGGTCGAACGGCATCAACGCACCGCCTGGGGCAGGTTCTCGATGAGCGTACGGGTGAATTCCACCAGCGTACGCAGCATCCAGGGGCCGGCGATGATCATCACGAGGGCCATGGAGATCAGCTTCGGGATGAAGCTCAGGGTCTGTTCGTTGATCTGCGTGGCCGCCTGCACCATACCGATGATGAGACCCACCGCGAGCGCCGTGAGCAGCAGTGGCGCGCCGATCAGCATCGCGATGTGCAGGGCCTGCTGGCCGAAACCGATGACCGATTCGGGCGTCACTGGAAGAAGCTCCCGGCGAGCGTGCCAAGCAGCAGGGTCCAACCGTCGACCAGCACGAACAGCATGATCTTGAACGGCAGCGAGATGATCATGGGCGAGACCATCATCATGCCCATCGACATCAGCACCGACGCCACGACGAGGTCGATGATGAGGAATGGGATGAACAGCAGAAAGCCCATCTGGAAGGCCGTCTTCAGTTCGCTGGTGACGAAGGCCGGCAGCGCGACGCGATACGGCACGGCGTCCTTGTCGGCGTAAGGCTGCTCACCCGCCAGCTTGGTGAAGAGCTGGAGGTCCGGCTCGCGGGTCTGCTCGAGCATGAAGTGACGGAACGGCGCGGCGGCCAGCGGCAGGGCGTCCTGCACGCTCATCGTGCCGTCCATGTACGGCTTGATGCCCGCGTCGTACGCCTTGTTCAGCACCGGCGTCATCACGAACAGCGTGAGGAACAGCGACAGGCCGAGGATCACCTGGTTCGGCGGCGTGCTGTTCGTGCCCAGCGCCTGGCGCAGGAAGCCCAGCACGATGACGATGCGGGTGAACGAGGTCATCATCAGCAGGATCGCCGGCAGCGCGGTCAGCGCCGTCATCAGCGCCAGCATCTGGATCGACAGCGACCAGGTCTGGCCGCCGTTCGTGCCCGGCTGCACGTTCAGTACCGGGATACCGGGCTGAACCTGATCGGCGGCGAAAACAGCGATGGGAAACAGGAAAAGCACCAACATCACCACCCACCGGTCGCCCCTGCGCAGGCAGGGGCCCAGCGACTTGCGCGCTATGGATGAAGTCACTGGGTTCCCGCCTTCGCGGGAACGACGATGAAAACCGTACTTCATGGACGCTTCCACTGGCTGAGCACGTCGCGGAAGCCGCGTACGGAGGGCGCCTGTGCGCGCGCTGCCGGATCGTCCTGCACCGGCGTTTCCAGGACGTGCAGGGTACGCAGGCCGCCGGTCGGCGAGGCGCCGACCAGGAGCTGGGTGCCACCCACTTCGAGCAGCACGATCTTTTCCTTGATGCCCAGCGGCATCGATTCGATGACGCGGATCTTCCGCCCACCCGGCCGGACATGCGCCTGGGCGCGGCGGCTCAGCCAGCCGACGAAGAAGATGAGCGCCACGACGCCGAGCAGGCTGACCAGGACACGCAGCAGTTCCGCGCCCGAGTCGACTGCCGGCGTCGTGGCCGGCGCCGCCATCAGGGCGCAAGGAAGCAGGCCGCCCGACAGGGCGGCGAGGGTACGGCGCATCGGGATCACCGCAGCTTGCGGACGCGCTCAGCCGGGCTGATCACATCGGTCAGCCGGATACCGAACTTCTCGTTGATGACGACCACTTCGCCGTGGGCGACGAGGGTGCCGTTGACGAACACGTCGAGGGGTTCGCCGGCGGCGCGGTCGAGCTCGACCACCGAGCCCTGGTTGAGCTGGAGCAGGTTGCGGATGCTGATCTTCGTGCGACCGACCTCCATGGCCATGGTGACCGGCACGTCGAGGATGACGTCCAGGTTCACCTCGTTGCCGAGACCGATGGAGGACGCAAAGGCTGCGTCGCTGCCGGCTTCCAGTTCGTCGAGGGTGGTTTCGTTCATGTCGGCTCCGAGAGGCCAGTGCTGGGTGCAAAGCCTTCAAAGCAAGCGGCGTGCCATGGGGGCGGAACAACGTGGCGATGTGATTTTGAAGCCACATCAGCCACTTGCGAGCGGCTCGGCGGGACGTGCAAAAAGGTGACGCGGCACGGCAGACGGAAACCTGACGCTCGACGGCAGTTAGTCACCGCGACGGGTCATTGACGGGACACCCCCAACTCCGCCGTAGGAGCGCGCCTGCGCGCGACATGTTTTGAGGCCGAACCCTGGAGCTGGCGCGCAAGCTTCGGAACTGAGGCGAAAAGATGTCGCGCGCGGTGCGCGCTCCTACAATACCGTTGCCGTCAGGCCGGCTCGGTCATCGGCTGGACGGGCACCGGGGTGGACCGCGGCGCGCTACGGCGCAGCAGGGATTCGAACTGGACGGCCTTGTTGCCATTCGAATTGGCCATGCGGCCGCGGAAGATCGGCACGTCCTCGGCGAAGACAGTTGCCGTTTCCGGCAGGCTGATGGGAATGACATCGCCCTTGCGCAGGTGCAGGAAGTCGCCGATGGTGAGCCTCGCCTCGGCCAGCATCGAGGTGATCTCCACCTCGGCATCGAGGATCTCCTCGTGCAGGTTCTGGATCCAGCGCTCGTCGCGCTCGGCGCGGTCACTCTGCACGCCGGCGTCGAGCAGCTCGCGGATCGGTTCCACCATGGAATACGGCAGCGTCAGGTGCACTTCGCCGCCACCGCCGTCCAGCTCGATGTGGAACCGCGACACGACCACGGTCTCGGTGGGGCTCACGATGTTCGCGAACTGCGGGTTGATCTCCGAGTTGAGGAACTCGAAGTTCATCTTCAGCACGGGCGCCCAGGCTTCCGCCATGGCGCCGAAGGCTTCCTGCAGCACGATCTGGATCACGCGGTTCTCGGTGGGCGTGAAATCGCGACCCTCGATACGCGCGTGGTAGCGGCCGTCGCCGCCGAAGAAGTTGTCGATGACGGTGAAGACCAGGCGCGGCTCGAACACCATCAGCGCGGTGCCGCGCAGCGGCTTGATGCGGATGAGGTTGAGGTTGCTGGGCACGGCCAGCGAGTGCACGTACTCGTTGAACTTGGTCATCTTCACGCCGAGGACCGACACCTCGCACGCCTTGCGCAGCACGTTGAACAGGTTCGCGCGGAAGTAGCGTGCGAAACGGTCGTTGACCATTTCCAGCGTGGGCAGGCGCCCGCGGACGATGCGGTCCTGCTGGGTGAAATCGTAGTCCTGGATGCCGCCGGGCGGCGGAAGTTCGACCTCGGTCTCGACCGCGCCGCCTTCCACGCCGGCCAGCAGGGCATCGATTTCTTCCTGGGTGAGGATGTCGCTCATGGCCGCGCGCCCGTCACTGCATGATGAAGCTGGTGAAATAGACGGCGTCGACGCCCGGGCGGCCGATCTTTTCCTTCAGCACGCGCTGGATCTCGGCCAGGGCGGCCGCTTGCAGCTTCTGCTTGCCCTTCACGTCGGAGAGGGTCTTGACGTCCTGCGCGGAGAACAGCATCAGCAGCGCGTTGCGGATTTCGGGATCGGCTTCCTTCGCCGCGGCGATCGCTTCCGGGTCATAGGACATGACGTTCACGCCGACCTGGAGGAAGCGCAGCGCCGCCGCATCCTGGAAGTTGACGACGAAGGCGGGATCGAGCTGGAGATAGATCGCCGGCTTCGACTTCACCGCCGCGCCTTCCGCCGTGGACTTGCCACCCTTCATCAGCATCCAGCCGCCCAAGCCGCCGGCAACGAGCACGATCAGCGCGCCGATGAGCAGCAGGCTGCCCTTCTTTTTCTTCTTCGGAGTGCCTTCGGTGGCTTCTTTGGGTGCTGCGGCCATGCGGGATAAACCTCTTGCGAATGCGTTGATGCGTGGAGCTTACAGGTGACGTGCAATCGTCGTGCCAGCCCGAAACGTCGAAACTTTGACTGTAGGAGCGCGCCTGCGCGCGACATCTTTTCGCGATATCCCTGGAGCTGGCGCGCAAGATTGGGAAACGGGGCGAAAGATGTCGCGCGCAGGCGCGCTCCTACACTACGCGACCTCGTCGACGAGGCCTCGGGAGACACGCGAGGTGGCGAGGGTTTCGACACCGGTCGAGCCGGCATCGCCGGACTCTCCCGACGCACTGCCGTTGCCACCGTCGGCGCCCTGCCCTGCCTGGCGCTGGCCTACGTCGGTCTGTCCGAGCGAGAGACCATGGTGGGCGAGCATGCTGTCGAGCTGCGAGAGCGTCTGCTGCACGGCGTGCACCGCGGCGGGATGCTGGGCCATGACGGCGACGTTTACCTTGCCGCCGTCGAGGTTGACCCGGACATCCATGCTGCCGAGCTCTTCCGGATGCAGCTTGATCCGCACTTCCTTCACCTGGCCCGAGCCCATCCACGCGATCTGCTCGCCCAGTTCCTGGGCGAACTGCGGGGACGTGGCGGGCTGGGTCGCCTGCAGTTGCAGGACGGAGTTCGCACCCTGCCCGATGCCTTGCGCATGCGCGAACGGCATGGGACTCCCGTTCGCTGCATCGATGGACGAGCTGTCGTCCTTCACCGCTTTCGCCTCGCCCTGGGTCGCCAGCAAGGTGGCGAAGGACGCTGGCGTGCCCGCGGGCCCCGCCACGGCACCCGCGGCCAATGCGCCCAGGGTCAGGCCCGGGGATGCGGCAGCCGCGTCCTTGAGGCCCGCCGCAGCATCGGCATCGATCGCCACGGCACCCGGAAGGATGCCGGCGAGCGACGCCGCTGTACCGGCCGCGGCAGCGGTGCCGACCGCCCCGGTGGCGCCAGCGTCCTTCACGGAGCCCAGTGCCCTGGCGGCCGCGTTCGTCACACCCGGGGGCACCCCGATCAGCGAGAGCATCGTGGTAGCGATCGACGTGCCATCGTTGGACTCGTCGTCCTTCTTCGCCGGCTTGTCGTCCTGTTTGCCGGTCGGCTTGGCCTCCTCGGCCTTTGCCGGCGGCGGCGCGTCCTTGTCCTTCGCGGCGTTTTCGGGCTGGCCGTGCGGCGCCCGCGCATCGGCGTGCGCGGCGTCCAGCGCGGCGTCGAACCGCTTCGAAGGCTGTGCGTCGTCCTGTGCAGGAGCCGGAACCGGCGGTGCGGGCGGACGGACAACATTGAGGGCTATGGTGGCGTTGTTCATGCGATGGTCTCTCCGTCTTCGTTCCGCGGCGAACGGCGATATTGCGAGCGCTCGTCGGCCTGCTCCTGCTCGCGGCGATCCTGCGTCCTGCGTTCCTGCTCCCGGTATTTCGAGGTCACGGTATCCAGCGCCTTCGCGCGGCCGCGCGCGTCCGTCCATTCGCCCCGCGCGCGCTCGAGCGCGCGCTCGCGGCGCTGCACCTCGGTCAGCTGCTGGACGATGGCCAGGTCGATCTTCTGCAGGAACTGCTGACGGTTGAGCAACGCGCTGACACCGATCCCGTCAGGCATCTCTGCATATTCGTTGCGGTAACGGCGCAGTTCGACGAGCTGGCGCTCCGCGTCGGCCAGTGCGCGCTGCTGCGTGGCGAGCGCACGCGTGGCGTCCTCGGCCTTCTCGGCGGCGAGGTCCACGACAGGTTGCAGGCGGTCAGCACGCGAGGGCATCAGGTCACCTGGGTGGCTTCAGCGAGGCCGGCTTCAGCCTCTTCAAGACTCACCGGCACGTCGGTTTCCTGCTGGAGGAAGGCCGACAGCCGCGGATAAAGCGCGATCGCCTCGTCGGTGCGCGGGTCGCTGCCCTTCTGGTAGGCGCCTACGGCGATGAGGTCGCGCTGTTGGCGGTACGCCGAGTAAACCTGGCGGAAGCGCTGCGCCGAACGCATGTGGTCCTTCGACACCACGGCAGGCATGACGCGGCTGATCGAGGCCTCGATATCGATGGCCGGATAATGGCCCGCTTCGGCGAGGTCGCGCGACAGCACGATGTGGCCGTCGAGGATCGCGCGCGCCGAATCGGCAATGGGATCGTGCCGGTAGTCGTCGCCTTCGGTGAGCACGGTATAGAAAGCCGTGATGGACCCGCGCCCTTCGGCGTCGTTGCCGGCGCGCTCGACCAGGGCGGGCAACATCGCGAATACCGACGGCGGGTAACCCTTTGTCGCCGGGGGTTCCCCGATGGCGAGGGCTATCTCGCGCTGCGCCTGCGCATAGCGGGTAAGCGAATCCATCAGCAGCAGCACGCGCTTGCCCTGGTCGCGGAAATGCTCCGCCACGGCGGTGGCGACCTGCGCACCGCGCAGGCGCGACAGGGGCGGCGCGTCGGCCGGGGCGGCAATGACGACGGCGCGGCGGCGGCCTTCCTCGCCCAGCGTGTGGTCGACGAATTCCTTCACTTCGCGGCCGCGCTCGCCGATCAGGCCCACGACGACGACGTCCGCATTGGTGAAGCGGGTCATCATGCCCATGAGCGTGGACTTGCCGACGCCGGAACCTGCGAACAGCCCGATGCGCTGGCCGCGGCCCACGGTGAGAAGCGAATTGATGGCGCGCACGCCGGTGTCGAGCGGCGTGTCGATCGGCTGGCGCAACATGGGATTGATCGGGTCGCGACGCAATGGAGCACGCTCACGCGCCAGCAACGGCCCCTGGCCGTCGAGCGGCACGCCGTCGGAGCCGATCACCCGACCCAGGAGCGAGTCGCCGACCGGGATACCCGAGACCGCGGCTATGGGCGTGACCCTGGCGTTCGGCAGCACGCCGTGCATCTCGCCCGTGGGCATGAGCAGCAGGCGGCCGTCCGAGAAGCCAACCACTTCGGTTTCCAGTTGCTTGCCGTCGGCACCGGCGACCATGCAGCGCGCGCCCACCGGGGCCTCGCAGCCCACGGCTTCCAGGGTCAGTCCGACGACGCGGCGCAGTTTGCCCTCTGCCTGCAGCGGCCTGACGTGTTCGGCGTTCGCGCGCCGCGCGGCCAGCGTTTCGCGCCAGTGCGCGTTGCGCGCGGCCACATGGCTTTCGGCGCTCACGGCGCCTCCGCCTCGCTGACTTCAACGTCGTCGCGACCCTGCAACACGCCGTCGATCACCGCGGCGAGACGCGTGCGCACGCGAGCGTCGAGGCGGGAATGTTCGCTTTCAAGACGCACGTCGCCGCGCTCGAGTGACGGGTCGTCGACCACCGTGCCTTCATGGTCGAGCGAGGACCGGTGCTCGCGCACGATCACGGCGTCCGCGGGATTCAGGTGGATCTTCAGGTGCCGCGTGGCCGCCGGCAGCGCGTCGACCGCCTGGCGCACCACGTCGACGATCTTCTCCGGCCGCGTCGCCAGTTCGTAACCGAGCACGCGCTCGGCGATCGTCGTCGCCAGCAGGGCGAGGTCGCCGGCCACCTCGTCGTCCAGGTCGGCGAACGGCCGCTCCACGGCGGCGAACAAGGCTTCGAGCCGGGCCACCTGGGCGGCCAGCTCGCGCTTCGCCATCGCCCTGCCCTCGCTGAGGCCGGCATTGAAGCCTTCCTCGCGAGCCTGGCGTTCGATCGCCTCGATCTCCGCAACCGTGGGCCGCTGCGGGCCTTCATCCGGTTCTTCGGCGGCGTGCGCTTCCACGGCACCGACGACCGGCAGCTCCCAGCGTTCGAACTGTGCGATGCGCTCACGGGCGAGGATCGAGGTGAGGCTCATCAGACGAATTCTTCCCCGCCGCCGGCGAGATTGATCTGGCCCGCGTCAGCCAGGCGTCGGGCCGTGGCAAGCACTTCCTTCTGTGCCGCATCCACCTCGGAGAGGCGGACCGGTCCCTTGACCTCGAGGTCGTCGCGCAGCATGTCGGCGGCGCGCTTGGACATGTTCGCGAAGATCTTCTCGCGGATGGCACCCTCCGCGCCCTTGAGCGCGGTGATCAGGCGGGCCGACGGCACTTCGCGCAACAGCGTCTGCATGCTGCGGTCGTCGAGGTCGGCGAGGTCGTCGAAGACGAACATCAGCTCCTCGATGCGTTCGCCCAGGCCGGAATCGATGCCGCGGATGGAAGCCATCAGTTCGGCCTCGCGCGCTGTCTCCATCGCGTTGAGGATATCCGCAGCGGCCTTGAGGCCTCCGACCGTGGCCGATTTCAGCTTGGTGGAGTTGCCCGAGAACTGGCGCTCCATGATCTCGTCGAGTTCGTTCAGCGCGTGCGGCTGCACGCCGTCGAGCGTGGCGATGCGCATCACGACGTCGCTGCGCGTGCGCGCCGGCAGGTATCCGATCACTTCGGCCGCCTGGTCCGCCTCGAGATGCGCAAGCACCAGCGCGATGATCTGCGGGTGTTCCTGGCCGATCATCTCCGCGATGGCGCGACTTTCCATCCACTTCAGCGATTCCAGGCCCTTGCTGCTGCGGCCGAGGAGGATGCGGTCGATGAGGCCGCCGGCCTTGTTCTCACCCAGTGCGTTGACCAGGATGCGACGGATGTATTCCTCGGTACCGACGCCGATGGAGGTGTGCTGGCCCACGTCTTCCTGGAGCTTGGTGAGCACCTGGTCGACCTGTTCCTTGCTGACGTTCTTGAGCGCGGCCATCGCCGTGCCGACGGCCTGCACGTCACGTGCGCCGAGGTGTTTCAGTATGGATGCCGCGTCCTCCTCGCCCAGGGTGAGGAGCAGGATCGCCGCTTTCTGTGCGCCCGTGAGGGCTTCTTTCTGCTCAGCCGCCATCTTCGGATACCCAGCTCTTGACGACCTGCGCCACCTGCTTCGGATTTTCGGCGGCCATGCGCTTGGCAAGGCCTACCTTCTGTTCGTAGGCCAGCAGCGCGGGCGAACCGAGCTGGGCCTGCGAAGTGGACACGCGGTCCGGGGTCATGTCGTCGTCGTCCACCATCACCGACACGGTCGGCATGGGGCCGGCGAGCGCCACGTTGTTCATGACCATCGGCGTGGGCTTCAGCAGGCCGGCGAGGATCGGACGCAGCACGAAGAAGCCGACGATCAGTGCGATCATCACGCCGAGGCCCTGCTTGATCAGGTCGAGCATGCCCGGGCGTTCCCAGAACGGCGTGCCCTGCGGCGCGTCCTCGGCGACGTTGCCGCGGAACGGTTCGTTGATGACGCTGACGCTGTCGCCGCGCGCGGCGCTGAAGCCCACGGCGTTCTTGGTGAGCTCGGTGAGGCGCGACAGTTCGTCCGGCGTGAACGGCACGCTCTTGAACTTGCCGTCCTTGTCGGGGACCTGCTTGTTGTCGACCACCACCGCCACCGACAGGCGCGCTACCTTGCCGGCCGGGTCGGTCACGTGGCTTACCGTACGGTCGAGTTCGTAGTTGCGCGTGGCGCTTTCGGTCTTCTGCGTCGGGGTCTGCTGGGCCGTCTGCGTGGACGCCTGTGCGCCGGGCTTGCCGCCCGCGGCGGGATTCGCCGCCGTGGCGTTCGCGCCGGTGTTCGGCGGCTGGTTGCTGAGCGCGCCCGGCACGCCGCCGTTGTTCGCCGGCTCCGTGCGTGTATCGCTGCTGGTCTGCTCGCTGCGCAGGGCCGGGTTGTCGTGGTTGAAGGTTTCGCTGGCCTTCTCGGTCTGCGAGAAATCGAGATCCGCGAAGACCTGCGCGCGGACCTTGCCGGCACCGACGAGCGGCGTGAGCAGGTCTTCCACGCGCTGGGTGTAAGTGGCTTCGATGCGGTTGGACAGGCGCAGGCGGCTGTCGCCGATGGCCTGCGCGCTATCCGGGTCGCTGACGGTGAGCAGGTTGCCGCCCTGGTCGATCACCGATACCTGGCGGGTGTCGAGGCCGGGCACGCTGGCCGCGACGAGATGGACGATGGCGGCGACCTGGCCCTGGTCGAGCTGGCGGCCCGGGTAGAGCGTGACGACCACCGATGCGCTGGCCGGCTTGTTGTCGCGGATGAATGCGGAAGGTTTCGGCAAGGCGAGGTGCACGCGTGCGGCGCGCACCGATTGCAGGCCCGCGATGGTGCTCGAGAGGTCGTTTTCCAGCATCGACTGGTAATGGGTGCGCTCGGCCATGTCGCTCATGCCGAACGGGGAATCCGCCTGGGGCACCGCGCTGGCGGCGCTTCCCTGCGGCAGGCCCTGGCCGGCGAGCTTGAGGCGGATGCCAGCCACGTCGGCGGCCGGAACGAAGATCGAACTGCCGTCGGCGCTCAAGGTGTATTGCGTGTTGCTGGCCTGCAGTGCCTGGGTGACGGCGGCGGCGTCCTTCTGTTCCAGGCCGCCGTAGAGCAGCCCGTAGTTCGGCGTGCGCGACCACATCACCACCGCGATACCGATGGCGACGGCGGCGGCGATACCCGCCAGCATGAAGAGCTGCCTCGCCGCCGGCGTCTGCGCAAGCGATTTCAGCGAGTGCATGCGCGATGCCGCGTTGCTGTCCGTGGTGGCGACGCCGTTATCTGCCATGGTTCGACTCGAATCCTGTCATTGCGCTCATGCCGCTCAGATCGACATGTTCATGATTTCTTTGTAGGCATCGACCATCTTGTTGCGCACTTCGGTCATGGCGCGGAACGAGAGGTCGGCCTTCTGCCCCTGGATCATGACCTGGGCGAGGTCGATGCCCGGATCGCCGCGCTCGAATGCCGCTGCCATCTTCGCCGCCTTGTCCTGGTTCGACGCCACGCCCTCGATCGACTGCTTCAGAAGATCGCCGAACGCGCCCTTTGCCGCCGGTGCCGCTTCGCCGACGCCACGCAGCGCGGGCATCTCGGTCTGCGCGCTGATGCGGCGCATCTGGAGCAGGAGGCTGTTGACGTCGATCGTGGTCATGACGGTTTTCCAACGCGTTATCGGGTTTGCGACACCCCGATGCACGTCCTGTGCCAATCGCCCGCGATCAACCTGCCTGCACGGTCTCGGACAAGCCGTACTTGCGCAGCTTCTCCACCAGCGTGGTGCGCTGGACCCGCAGCAGCTTGGCCGCATGGGCGACGACGCCGTTGGCCGAGTTGAGCGCCTGGCGGATCAGGCCGATTTCGATGCCCGCGAGGTGGTCCTTCAGGTCCAGGCCGCCCTGCGGCAGGATGGAGGGGTCGCCCTCCCCGGCATAGCCGAACGTCTCGGTGACTTCCGGCTCGGCTTCCATCATGGCGATGAGCGCGGCGCCCGACACTTCTTCCACCGGCAGCGCGCCCCGGTACTTCTCGGGCAGGTCGGCGGCGCGGACCTCACCGTGCGGCATGAGGATGGCCATGCGCTCGACCAGGTTCGACAGTTCGCGCACGTTGCCCGGCCAGCCATAGCGGCACAGGGCACCCATGGCGCTGGGCGTGAAGCGCACGGAGGACAGGCCGCGCTGGACGAGACGCTGGTTGAACTCGGCGATCAGCGCCGGCAGGTCTTCCAGGCGCTGGCGCAGGGGCGGCATTTCCAGGGGGAACACGCTGAGGCGGTAGAACAGGTCCTCGCGGAAGCTGCCGCGCTCGATCGCGCCTTCGAGGTCGCGATGGGTGGCGGCGATGATGCGCACGTCGCAGCGTTGCGGCCGGTTGCCGCCGACCCGCTCGAAGACGCGCTCCTGCAGCACGCGGAGCAGCTTCACCTGCATGGGCAGGCTCATGTCGCCGATCTCGTCGAGGAACAAGGTGCCGCCCTCGGCCATCTCGAAACGGCCCTTGCGGGTGCTGATGGCGCCGGTGAAGGCGCCCTTCTCGTGGCCGAACAGCTCGCTCTCGAGCAGCTCGGCGGGAATCGCCCCGCAGTTGATGGCCACGAAGGGCTTGTCGCGGCGGGGGGAGCAATCGTGGATGGTGCGGGCGACCAGTTCCTTGCCGCTGCCGGACTCGCCGAGCACGAGCACGCTGGAATCGAACGGCGCCACCTGGCGGATCAGCGCGTTCACCCGTTGCATCGGACCGGATTGGCCGACGAAGCGGCGGCTGGCATGGATCGGCTCCATGCGCGACTGCAGGGCCCGCAGGGCTTCGGAAAGACGCTCGTAGCGCAGCGGCATGTCGATCAGTTCGACGCTGTTGCTGCGGGTGTCGTCGGCAATCAGGGACGTGGCCAGCGGCGAGTCCGCGGCGACGAGCATCGGCACATTCTTTCCGCCGCGGCCGATGGTGGCGAGGTGGCCTTCCAGTTCGTTCTCGTCCTCCACCGTGCCGACGTACACGCCGCGCCAGCTCTCGGCGATCTCCACCGGCTGCAGGCGGCTGGCGAGTATCGGGCGGTAGCCAAGGAAAGCGAGCGCGGAAACGATGCTTTCGGCACGGGAGGCGTCGGACTCGACAACGAGAAACTGGGAAGACTTCACCGGGAATACCTCGCATGTTGCGTTGGGTCGAAGGCCATGGAAGGGGTCCGCAGCGGAATCCCGTCGGCTTCGTTGCAAGGTATCAATCAAGGAGCGTGCCAACGCCGGAATTCCGACGCGCGCAAGAGGAAATTGACGTGGTGGCGCGGCGTTTTAACGCGTGAGGCGAACCGCTTCGTCGATCGGGCGAGCCCTCGCTGGGCCTCGGGTCCGTCAGGCGTGACGGACGGCGTCACGAATGTGACGCGGGACGCCACGCGACGTTCCTACGTCACGTGACGTAAAAGGTCACATGGATTCGGAACCGCCCTCGGCGGGACGCGCCTGCGCCCTGGCCTCGGCAACCTGGCGCCGGTGCTGGCGGAACACCAGCCGCTCGATGCCATCGCGCACCGCCTCGGAGAGCCCGTCGAAACCGACGAACCCCTTGCCGTCGGTGGGCCCGGCCAGCCGCACGCCCGGAAGTTCCAGCGGCAACGCCCGGCAGGTATCGAAATGGATCTTCAGCATCACGGACTGGCCGACCGTCGGCAGACCGGCCCAGGGCAGCACGGCCCCGGCAGCGTTGAAGCGCAGGGGAAGGCGCGGCGGCAGCCCCGACTGCGGGAGGAGCAGGCGGTTCACGATTTCCATCAGGACGTTGAGCTTCGCGTCCAGCCGGGCGACTTCATGGGAAAGCGGACTGTCGTCTTCCGCGCTGTCGGTGCGGCGCTCCATGAGCGCCGACACGGCGACCAGGACGCTGGCGTTACGGTCGTTTATCAGCGCCAGGCCAGCGGCATCCGGCCGGGGCGCAGCTTCGCAGGTGGCGTGGAACGCCGCGTCCCAGGCGACCCGATCGGAAAATGCCTTCCAGCCTTCGTCGCCCATGCGCCCAGCCCCCGCAGCAGAAGGTTATCGCTCAGAACGAACTATACGCGGCCACGGCGCGGCGCACGCGACGGGATGCGTCCCAGGCCACCGCCGCCTCGTCGCGGGCGACGGAGACGAGGTCCTTGATGAGCCCATCGAGCAGCATGATGGACTTCAGCGATTCCAGCGTTTCCGGCGCCGGCCGCATCGTGCCGCTGCGCAATATCGGGTCGCGCTCGGCCTCCAGCGCCGTGAGGTCGTCCCAGCGACCCTCGATGGCCGCGGCGTGCATCGATTCGGTGAGGTGCAGTACGCGGTCGAGGTCGCACCAGGCCTCGGTCATGCCCCCGCTCCGGCCTGCTGGCGGGCTTCAACCGGAATGGCCACCCAGCTATCGCGGAGCTGGCCCAGCAGGCGGCTCACCTCGTCGATGGCTTCGACGTCGCTGTGCAGGTTGGCATGGAGCAGGCGGCGGGACATGTAGTCGTACAGGCCTTCGAGCTGGCCGACCAGTGGCGTGCGCACCTCGTGATTCAACGAGGACTGCAAACCGCCGACGATCTCGATGGCTTTCGAGATGGCCTCGCCTTTTGCCGCCACGTTGCCCGTCGCGATGCAGGCGCGAGCGAGGCGCATGCGTTCGAGGGCGCCGTCCATGAGCATGGTGATGAGCCCGTGCGGATCGGCCGTCTCGACGCCGCCCTGCGTGCGGACCTGCTGGTAGGCGCCTGCGCCCTGGGAATATCCGAGTGCCATGTCTGTGTCCTGGTCCGCCGCTTACTTGCTGGCCGTCAGCGCGTCGAACTGCTGCTGGAGGTAGCTGCTGGTGCCGGCGAGCTTGGTCATCATCGCGTCGAGCGCCGAGTACTGCTGGGTCAGGCGCGTGGTGTAGTCGTCCATCTGCTTGTCGAGCGCGTCCTGCTGATCCTGCAGATCCTTCGTCTTCGCGTTGAGGTTGTTCTGGCGCTGCGTCAGGATGCCGGAAGAGGAGGTCCAGCTGGTGATCAGCTTGTCGAGCCTCGGGGCGATGCCGTTGTCGCCGCTGACCAGGTTCTGCGTTTCCTTGGGGTTGTCCGCCAGCGCCTTGTTGAGCTTGGTCGTATCGAGCTTCAGCGTGCCATCGACCTGGAACGATATGCCGATGTTGCTCAGCGACGTGGGACCGCTGGTATTGCCCGTGAACTGGGAGCCCAGCAGGCTCGAGATCTGGCTCTTGATGGATGCGACCGTGGCATCGCCGATGAGCGCGCCGACCTGCTGGTTGGTCTGGTCGTACTTGGTCAGCTGCTGGTACGTCGAAATGAACGAGTTGTAGGAGGTCACCAGCGAACTGAGCGCGCTGCTGACGGCGCTGGTGTCGTTCGCGATGGTAACAGTGCTTGATCCGGACTTGGTAAGCGTGAGCGTCACGCCGTCGATGGACTTCGAAGCGACATTCGACTGACTGCTCGCAGGCAGGCCGTCGATGGTGAACTCCGCGTTCTGCGCCGGCGTCGAAGGCGTGCCCGTCGCAGGATCGAAATTCAACTGGGCCAGGTTGCCGTCGCCGCCGCTGGCGACCACCTTGAAGGCATTGTCCGTACCGGTGTTCACCGAGGTAAGGACGAGATGCGCTCCGTCGTTGCCGGTGACGATGCTGGCGGTGACGCCGGGGTTGTCCTTGGCCTTGTTGATGGCGTCGCGGATGTTCTCGAGCGAGTTCGCCCCGGACGCGACGTCCAGACTCATCGCCTTGTCGCCGATGGAAATCGTGAGGTTGCCCGTGCCAAGAGCCGACTTGCTGTCGGTGAACGCACTGGAGGTCGTCTTCTGCGAGGTTGCGAGCTTCGTGACGACGATATTGTAGGAATTCGGCTGAGCGGTGCTGTCGGCCGTCGCCGAAAGGATAGTCGAATCGCCGACCGTGGTCTTCTGCGTGGTGAACGCGCTGCCGTCGGTCAGGGCCTTGATCGCGCTCTGCAGGCTCGTGAGCGACGAGGTGAAATTGCCAATGGCGGAAATCTGGGTGGCATTGGCCTGCTGGTCGGCCGCGATCTTCGCGTCCGGGTCCTTGCGCTTGGCGGCAACGAGACCGGAGACGATCTGATTGACGTTGATGGTACTGGTGCCGATGTTGACTGGACTGGTGGCCATGAAGCTCTCCTTGAAGACGCCTCACTGCCCCGGGCGCCAATTTGTCGACGGCTGGCGCCCTTGCGAACGCCAGCCGTGACAACTAAGCAAGTACCCTGCCAAGACCCGGAAGGCCCGGGTCCGGCGGTCAACTCTCTGTTACTGGAGCAGCTTCTGCACGATCTGCTGGCTCTGGTTCGCCTGGGCGAGGACCGAGACGCCGGCCTGCTGCAGGATCTGGGCCGAGGACATGTTGGCCGTTTCCTGGGCGAAATCCGCATCCGTGATGGCCGAACGCGAGGCCGTCAGGTTCTGCGAGATGTTCTGCAGGTTGGAGATCGTGGACTCGAAGCGGTTCTGCACGGCGCCGAGGTCCGAACGGAGGTCCGAGATCGACTGCAGGGCGGCGTCGACGCGGTTGATCGTCTCGTTGGCGCCGTCGACCGTCTTGATGCTGGAGTCGGCGAGCGTGGCGGTGCTGTCGACTGCCGTGGTGCCGGCCGTGAAGCCCAGCTTGGTGACAGCAGGACTGGTCGTACCGGCCGTGACCGTGATGGCCGAGGTGGACGACATCTTCAGCGAGCCGTCGGAAGCGACGTAGGCGCTGATGCCCTCGCTCGTGTGGGCATTGATGGCGTCGGCAACGTCCTGGGTGCTCTTGAAGCTACCCGTGATGTCGAAGGCCGTGCCGTCGCCCACCTGGATCGACAGGTCGCCGGCAGCCAGGGTCACCGGCTTATAAGCGTCTGCGACGCCCGTCGACTTGACCGCGGCGGCGCCGTCGGTCAGCGTGCCCGGGATACCCAGGGCCGTGGCGTTGCCGGCCGACGTGACCGTGATATCGGCGCCGGAGTTATTGGCCAGGGACAGTTCGCCCGAAGCGCTGTCGACGCTCGCGATGGTGGAGCCCGCCGCCGTATTGATGGCCTTGGCGAGGTCCGCGGCAGAGGCGTAGGTCCCCGCGGCGACGTCAGTGGTACCGATCTTCAGGTCGCCGGCAGCCAGGGTCACGCCACCGAAACCGGTCGGCGTGGCGCTGACGGAGGCCAGCTGGCCCACCTGGTTCGCCTTCACGCCCTTGTCGAGACCGACGGTGATGACTTCACCGACGTTGGCACCGACCTGGAAGCTCAGCTGCTTGGCCGAGCCGTCGAGGACCTTCATGCCGTTGAAGTTGGTCTGCGTGGCGATACGGGTCACTTCCGACAGACGCTGCTGCACTTCGGCGTCGAGGGCGGCGCGGTCGCTGGCGGAGTTCGACGCGTTGGTCGACTGCACGGCCAGTTCGCGGATGCGCTGCAGGTTGTTGGTGACTTCGTCCAGCGCCGACTCGGTGGTCTGCGAGAGCGAGATACCGTCGTTCGCGTTGCGGACAGCCTGGGTCAGGCCGTTGATCTGCGTCGTGAAGCGGGTCGAGATGGCGAGGCCGGCGGCGTCGTCCTTCGCGCTGTTGATGCGGTTGCCCGACGACAGGCGCTCGATCGCCGACGACAGCTTCGTCTGCGAGGTGCTCAGGTTGCGCTGAGCATTCAGCGACATGATGTTGGTGTTGATGGTCAGAGCCATGGGTGTGATCCTTTGTAAGCGGAACCGAATGCCGGAGGTTGTGCGGCGTAGTCCGGCGGGGTTCCGTTAGGGAAGCCTTCCGCCTCAGGGAGGTTTACGGCACGCCGGGGAGAAACTTGAGGACTTTTTCTACCTGTCAACAACTTTCTTGATCAGGGCCGCCGGGATGTGCTGTCCGGAGCTCTGACGGGGAAGTTATCGGCCGCTCCCGCGCGGGGTTTAGTGCCGATTTCGGCGGGGCTGGGGCGGAGGCGTCGGACGGGCGATAACTCGACAAAAAAGGCGGCCTGGGGCCGCCTTCGGGAACGCGCTTTGTTGCGTTCTTATTTGAGGTAATTGAACAGGGTCAGGTTCTGCATCTTCACGTATGCCTGCTGCGCAGCGGTGAGTGCCGTCTGCTGCTGCACGAACTGGCTCGTGGCGCTCGCGTAGTCGAGGTCCTGCAGGTTGGACAGCGTGGTCTTGTACTGCAGTTTCACGTCGTCGCCGATCTGTGACTGCTGGTCGAGCGTGTTCATGCGCGCACCGATCTTCGTGCGCGTGTTGAGCAAGCTGGTCGAGGCCTGGTCCAGGTTCTGCAGCTGTGCGTTGATCTGGTTGTTCATCGGCGCGCCGCCGCCCGGCGCTTCGAACGCGTTGATGATGCCGGCGACCGTGGAGAACACGTCCTGGGACGACGACGGACCGACGGCGAAGGTGTCGCCGGCGGCAGGCGTGCCGGTGATGTTGAGCTGCGCGCCCTTGAAATTGATCGTGCCGGTCTCGCCGGTGTAGGTGCCCGTCGCGAGCGGCGGGTCGGTAGGAAGCGCAGCGTTGTCGCGGATCTCGTAATCCGTGGCCGAGGTGAAGGTGATGGTGTAATTGCCACCGTCCCACGCCGAGGCGTCGGTGACCGAGGTGGCGCCCACCACGGCCGTACCGGTGTTGGCTGCACCCGCGCTGGTGACGAAGGTGCCGTTACCCCCGCGGATGGCCATGAAGACGTCCGATCCGCTGTCGCCGGTGGCAACCTGGAGCCCGGCGGCCGCCGCGACCATGCGCTGGTTCTGGTCGCCGCCGTAGCTCACCGTGAGGCCGTCGATGGTGAACGGCTGGGTGGTCGTGCGGCTGCCGGCGAAGATGTACTCCCCCTGCCCGTCGCGCGTATTTCCCAGGGCCACGAGCTGCTTCAGGGTCTGCCGCAGTTCCGTGGCGATGGACTGGCGCGATTCGTCGGTCTGCGTACCGTTCATGCCCTCCAGCGTGAGCGAGCGGATGCGGTCGAGGATGTCGCCGGCCGAATTGAGGGCCTGTTCCTCTACGGAAAGCCGCGTGGTGGCCGACTGGATGTTGCGCGTGTACTGATCGTTTTGCGCAGCGGCCGAATTGGTATCGACGGCACGGGCCGCCGCCGAAGGGTTGTCGGCCGGGGTCTGGATCGCCTTGCCGTTGCCCAGCGCGAGCTGCGTCTGCGACAGCGAATACTCGCGGTCGAGCATCGTATTGACGGCCTGCTGCTGGCCCCAGGAGGTGGAAATACGCATGATCAGCCCCGCACCGCGCTCAGGAGGGAATCGAAGATGGTGTTCGCCGCATTGATGACCTGCGCCGCCGCTGCGTAAGACTGCTGGAAGCGCAGGAGGTTGGCCGCTTCTTCGTCCATGTTCACTCCGGATAGGCTCTGCTGCGCTGCCGTGGCCTGGTCGAGGATGCTCTGCTGTGCGTCGAGCGCCGTGTTCGCCTGCGCGCCCGCCGTGCCCACCTGGGCGATCAGCTGGCTATAGGACTTGCCCACCGTGGTGACGCCGTTGTCGAGCACGCCCTTGTTGGCGACGTCCGCCAGGGCGAGCGCGTTCCCGTTGTCACCGCTGGCCGATCCGGCCGGCTTCACGCTGAAGGTATCGTTAGCGGCAGGCACGCCGGAAAGCTTGAGCGTCCAGCCGTTGCCCGTGATAGTGTCGCCATCCGCGTAGGTCTGCGGCGGACCGCCGTTGACCTGGTAGGTCGTGGGCGAGGTGAAAACGATGTTGACCGGCGTATTGAAGGCCGGGTCGGCTGGGTCGGTGACGGTCAGGTTGCCGAGGGTGCCCTTGCCGGTGTTCGAAGCGCCCTTGCTGGCCGCCAGCGGGCCGGAGGCCGCGATCTTGTTGGTGTCGCTGATCGCCACGCTGAGGCTCGACGCCGCGTTGCGCGTGGGCTGGATCTGGAAGCTGTCGCCGGCCTGGGGGGTGCCCGAGGGCACCGTGATGGCAAGGCCGTCGATGACGATGGGATCCGCCGCCGTGCCGGTACCGCTCGAGGGAACCACGACACCGCCGGTGGTCGTGACCGACCAGTTCGTGCCGTCGAAACGCATGATGTAGTCGGACGACCCGAGCTTGCCTACGTCGGTGACTTTCGCCACGACCTGCGCATTGCCCTGGTTGGCCGTGTTGTTGAAGACCGCAGGGTCCCCGATGCTGAAGAAGTTGCCGCCCGCATCGCCATTGAGGTCGATGCCCTGCGCGTGCTGCTTGTTGAATGCGTCGGACAGCGCGATGGCGGCACGGCCCAGCTGGTTGCGCGCGGGATCGAGCACGTTGCTGCGGAAGTCGAACGTGGCGCCAAGGGAGCCGGAGCCCAGTTGGTTGCTGATGACCGAACCGGTGGGCCCGACGATCTCGAGGCGGGAACTGTCGTAGGGATTGTTTGCCGTAGCGATCTTGGTGGAATCGGTGCCGTTCACCAACGGCAGACCGTTGCCGACCGATACGGTGACCATGTTGTCGCTGCCCTGCGACACGTTCACGCCCACGATCTGCGACAGCTGCGAGATGGCCTGGTCGCGCGCGTCGAGCAGGTCGTTGGGTGCGGCTCCGCCGATGGATGCCCGTGCGATCTGGCCGTTCAGGTCGGCGATGCTCTTCGCCAGGCTGTTGATGCTGTCGACCGAGTTGCTGATTTCCTGGTTGGTCTGCTGGTCGATCTGCTGGAACTGCGACGACAGCGAGCGGAAGGTGGAGACCAGCGAGTTGGCCTTGCCGAGCAGCGCCTGCCGGCTGGCCGTGTCGACCGGCGCGTTCGCCACGTCGCTCACCGCGCCGAAGAAGCCGTCGAGTGCCGTCTGCAGGTTGGCCGAACCGCTGACCGCGTTGTTCGCCGCGGCAGTGAGGCCTGCGTACTGCAAGGCCCGGCTCTGGCCGGAATTGGCCGACCATACCGATTGCGTGAGGAACTGGCTGTAGGCCCGCTGGACACTGGTCGCATCGGCGCCCTGGCCGACGTAATAGCCGCCGCTGAACTGTGGCGTGCGCGCGTTGAAGTTCGTGATCTGCCGCGTATAGCCCGCGGTGTTAACGTTGCTGATGTTGTGGCCCACGGTCGCCAGGCCTACCTGCGAGGCAAGCAGTCCGGAGATTCCGGTGGAAAGCAGATCGGCCATCGTCGTATTCCCTTCTAATCCCTGGTCGGCTCGCGGGTCACAGTTCCGCGGCGATGTGCTTCAGCGCAGCGAGCGCCTGCTTCATCACCGGGCCGTTGGCGATATCGGTGAGCTTGCGCGCGTAGCCCGGGTCGGTGGCGTAGCCACCCTTGACCAGCTCGTGCGCGAAGCCAGCCACATCGTCGCCGCGGCCCACGGCACCCGCGTAGCGGGGGGCTGCTGGAAACCATGTCGGCATAGTCTTTGAACGAGTCGGACGGCGAGTCATAGGCGCGGAAGCTGTCCTTGCGCCGCACAGCCACGCCGTCTTCGTATTCGATGGTCGGCACGTTGACGCGCTTGCCGTCCCAGCTGCTGCCGGCCTTGATGCCAAACATGTTGAAACTGGTGGTATGGCCCTGCGCAGGCATGTGTTTGCCCCAGCCCGTTTCGAGGGCCGCCTGCGCCAGCAGCGCACGCACGGAAACGCCCAGCTTCTTCGCCGCCTCGATGGCGTGCGGCGCAAGCTTCTGGACGAATTCCTCGGGGCTGGATACCGACAACTTGCCGACCGCACCCGCGACGGCATCCGCGCCCTCGCCCACGGCCCGACCGGCGCTGCCGAGCATGCGCTCAAGGGAATCCATGAGGCCGCTCTGCTGGTCCGACGGCGAGGACACCGCGGCGACGGTACTCGCATCGCCCGTGACGTCGGCGAAAGGGTCGTTCGAGGCCGGGTCCTTTGCCGGACTGCCGCCGAGCTGCCGGATGAGCATGTCGGCGATACCGATGCCCCTGCCCTGCGACAGGGTCAGCGAAAGCTGGTGGTCGAACATGTCGCGATACGCATTGCCCGCCTGCGAACCCATGATGTCGTCGCCCAGCGCCGAACTGGCATCACGCATGGACTTCAGCATCATCTGGGTGAAGATCGATTCGAACTGCGTGGCGACGGTCGGCAGAGCTGCCTTCGAGTCCTTCTGCGCAGCCGCACGCAGGCCGGCGAACGCGGACATGTCCGTGTAGGTGCCGAGCCTCTGGGTGTCGACCGGCGCGGCCATGTCAGATCACCACCAGCTCGGCGTGCAGCGCACCGGATTCTTTCAGCGCCTGCAGGATCGAGATGAGGTCGCTCGGCGAAGCGCCGACCTGGTTCACGGCGCGCACGATGGCGTCCAGGCTGGTGCCCGGGCCGAACTTGAACATGTGGCCGCCTTCCTCGCTCACCGCCACCTGGCTGTTGGGCACGATAGCGGTCTGCCCACGACTGAACGGACCCGGCTGGCTTACCTGGGGCTGCTCGCTGATGGTGACCTGGATGGCGCCGTGCGCCACCGCGGCAGCGCCGACCTTCACGTCGGAACCGATCACCACCGTGCCGGTGCGCGAGTTCACGATGATCCGCGCCGGCGCATCGCCCGGAGTGACTTCAAGCGCCTGGATCGTGGAAAGCCACGACACGCGCTGCGACGGGTCCAGCGGCGCGCGAACGGCCACCGAGGCGGAATCGACCGCATTTGCCGTACCGGCGCCGAATGACTGGTTCACCGCCTGCGCGATGCGTGCGGCGGTGGTGAAGTCGGCCGTGTTGAGGTTGAGCATGATGTCACCGCCCTTGTCGAAGGACGACGCCACGCTGCGCTCGATGCTGGCGCCGCCGGGAATCCGGCCGCTGGCGGAGATGTTCACCTGTACGCTGGAACCGCTCCTACCCTGCGCGCTCACGCCGCCCACGACCACGCTACCCTGCGCGATGGCATAGACCTGGCCGTCGGCGCCCTTCAGCGGCGACATCAGCAGCTCGCCGCCGCGGATGCTCTTGGCGTTGCCGATCGAGGCGACGGTCACGTCGATGCGCTGCCCGGGCTTCGCGAACGGCGGCAATTCGGCCGTGATCGTCACCGCCGCGGCATTCTTCAGCTGCGGACGCACGTTGGGCGGCACGTTCACGCCGAACTGCTGGAGCATGTTCTCCAGGCTCTGCGTGGTGAACGGCGACTGGCTGGTCTGGTCGCCGCTGCCGTCCAGACCGACCACCAGTCCGTAGCCGATCAGCTGGTTGCTGCGCACGCCGCCGACCTGCACGAGGTCGCGGATGCGGTCGGCATGCGCGGGCAGGATGGCGCCGAGCGCCAGCACGGCGACGGAGACCTTCAGGATGCGACGGAGCGAACGGAGGAGGTTCATCAGAACGGCATCCACTTCGAGTCGAAGAAGCGCGACAGCCAGCCACGGGTGTTGGAATCCGCCAGCGTGCCTTTCCCCACGTACTCGATGCGCGCGTCGGCCACACGGCTGGACGGCACGATGTTGTCGTTGCCGATGTCCTGCGGGCGGACGATGCCGGAGATGCGCACCAGTTCCTCGCCCTGGTTGATGGTGAGCCACTTCTCGCCGCGCACCACCAGCGCGCCATTGGACAGGCGCTGTGCCACCGTGACCGTGATCTCGCCGGTGAGCTGGTTACTCTGGCTGGACGAACCGTCGCCGTCGAAGGCGTTGTTGCTGGCCAGCGAGCTGTCGGCCGCCTTGCCGCCGATGCGCAGGCCCTGGCCGAGGAGGGTCGGCGACGAAATCGTGTTGCCGTTCTTCTTGCTGGTGCTCGTCGCCGCCTTCTTGCTGGCTTGCGTGGCCTCGACAAGGGTGATCGTCAGGATGTCGCCGATGCGGTGCGCGCGCGGATCGGCGAACAGTTCCATCGATTGCTGGTCGGCATAGATGGAACCGGTCGCCTGCGGCTGCGCGGGCGGCTCGACCGGCAGCGTGGCCGTATACATCGGTTTCGGTGTGGGCGGCACCATGGCGCAGCCGCCGAGGACGAGGAGCGGCAGCGCGGCGACGATGAGGCGGACAGAGAGACGGTTCATGGGTGCTCTCAGGTCTTGTTGGAGATGAACTGCAGCATCTGGTCGGCTGCCGAGATGGCCTTCGAATTCATTTCGTAGGCGCGCTGCGTCTCGATCATGTTCACCATTTCCTCGACGACGTTGACGTTCGAGGTTTCGAGGGAGTTCTGCTCGACGGTGCCGAGGCCGTTGAGGCCGGCCGTGCCGGTCTGCGGCGCACCGCTGGCGGCCGTCTCCAGGTACATGTTGTCGCCGCGCGGTTCGAGGCCCGCCGGGTTCACGAAGTCGGCGAGCTGGATGGTGCCGATCTGCTGCGAGGCGGGATTGGCCGCCGTGGTGACGCTGACCGTGCCGTCCTTGCCGATCGTGATGGTCTTCGCATTGGCGGGGATGGTGATGGCGGGCTCGATGGGATAGCCGTCGTTGGTGACGATCTGGCCGTCCTGGTCCTGCTTCAACGCGCCGTCGCGCGTGTAGCCCACGGTGCCGTCGGGCATGGTCACCTGGAGGAAGCCGCGGCCTTCGATGCGTACGTCCAGCGGGTTGCCCGTCTGCTGCACGCCGCCGTCGTCGAACATCTTCTGCGTGCCGACCACGCGCACGCCGGTGCCGATCATGAAACCGGTGGGCGACTGGGTCTGCTCCGTCGTCTGTGCGCCGGCCTGGCCA
This sequence comes from Luteibacter sp. SVR4-7G, assembly GCF_056755555.1. Lineage (NCBI taxonomy): Bacteria > Pseudomonadati > Pseudomonadota > Gammaproteobacteria > Lysobacterales > Rhodanobacteraceae > Luteibacter > Luteibacter sp. SVR4-7G. The sequence continues at coordinate 39,618 of NZ_JBPGXO010000010.1, forward strand.
CGGTTCTGGTAGGACAGGTCCTCGAACTCGGCGCGCGAACGCTTGAACGCGGTCGTGTTGGTGTTGGCCAGGTTGTTCGACACGACGTCCATGCGCGTCTGCTGCGCATCGAGGCCGGTCTTGGCGATCCAGAGGGACGTGAACATCGTTGACTCCTGCGCGCGGGCGCTTTACATGCCGGCGACGGAATTGCGTCGCACGACGGTGGTTATCCCACCTGTAGCAATTTCGATGCCGACTGGGCGTTTTCGTCGGCCGCCTTGATCGAACGGACCTGCATTTCGAACTCGCGCGAGAGCGAGATCATCTTCACCAGCACGTCCGACGGGTTGACGTTGCTCCCCTCGATCGCGCCGGAAACCAGCTTCACGCCCGCGTCGGCGGGGGCCTGGGTGCCGTCCCGCATGTGCATGAGGCCATCCGGCGCATAGGTGAGCTGGTCGTTGCCCGGGTTCACCAGCTTGATCCGGTCGGTGGTGGCAACGGTGGCCGGGGATTCGCCGAGCGGCACGACCGAGATCGTGCCGTCCGCGCCGATCTTCACGCTGGATGCCTGCGGGATGGTGATGGGACCGCCGCCGCCAAGCACGGCGTTGCCCTTCGCATCCGTCAACAAACCGTCGGCATCGATGCGCAGGTTGCCGGCACGCGTATAGCCTTCCGTGCCGTCCGGGGTCTGCACCGCGATCCAGCCGTCGCCCTGCACCGCCACGTCGAGGTCGTTGCCGGTTTCCATCTGGTTGCCGGCGGTGGTGTCCCAGCCCGTGCCCTGGGCCACGCCGTTGATCCGCGTCTGCAGTCCGTCGCCCTGCACGGGCAGGCTCTGGAACGCCGACAGCTCCGCCTTGAAGCCGGCGGTGTTGGCGTTGGCCAGGTTGTGGGCCACCTCGGCCTGTGCACGCATGATCTGCGTGGCACCGGTCATCGCGACGTATACGGAGCGGTCCATGGCGGGCTCGCTTAGTTGCGGATATTGATGATGGTCTGGGTCAGCTTGTCGTCGGTCGAGATGACCTGGGCGTTCGCCTGGTAGTTGCGCTGCGCCTTGATCATGTTGACCAGCTGGGCGGTCAGGTCGGCCGTGTTCGAGGCCTCGAGCTGGCCTGCCTGCACCGTGCCGACGTCGCCCGAGTTGGCCACGCCGCGGATCGGCTGGCCGGATTCCGACGACGGCACCCAGTTGGTGTCGTTGAGCTGGCGCAGGCCCTGGTTGTTCGCGAAGGTGGCGATCGCAAGCTGGCCGAGCGGCGTGGACACCCCGTTGGAATAGATGGCCGAGACGGTGCCGTCCTTCGCCACGTCGATCTTCGAGAACTTTCCGGCGGCATAGCCGTCGGTCGGGGCCGCCGTGGTGGCGTAGTTGTCACCGAACTGGGTGACCTTGGTGACATCGACCGCGACGTTCATCGGATCGGCGCCCGGATTGGGCGACACCGCGCCGAAGGTGAGCTGGCCGTTGGCCGGCGTGACGATCGCGCCGCCCGAGCTGAACGCGATCGGCTGCGCCGTGCCGACCTGCGTGCCGTCCACGGTCATGTACGCGTTCCACGTGTTCGGATTGGTCGCGTCCTTCACGTAGTAGACGTTGGTGGTATGCGTGGCGCCCAGCGAGTCGTAGGACTGGAAGGTGGACAGGTAGTTGTAGGTCTTGTCGTTGGCCGGATCGAACGCGCCGCCGGTCGGCGCCGTGGCGCTGGCGGAGAGGTTGGCGGTGAGCGAGACCTTGGTGCTGGCCTTCGCCGGGCTGGAGCCGCTGGTGATCTTGAGGTCGGTGAGCGCACTGATGTCGAAGCCGCCCGCCGCCGACGGCGGATAGGCCTGCACGAACTGTCCGGTGGCCGTGACGATGTTGCCTTCGTCGTCCGGATGGAAGTTGCCGGCGCGCGTATACGAATAACCGGCGCCGTCGCGGATGGTGAAGAAGCCCGCGCCGCTGAGGCCGAAGTCGTACGAGTTGCCGGTCTGGGTGAGGTTGCCGTCGCTGAACTGCTGGGCGATGTTGGTCAGGCGCACGCCACTGCCCGCGGCGTTGGCGGAAAGGTTTTCGCCGGCCACCGAATAGACCTGAGAGAACTCGGCGCGCGAGCCCTTGAAGCCTACGGTGTTGACGTTGGCGATGTTGTTCGCGGTGACTTCCAGGTCGGAAGACGCCGCGTTGATGCCGCTGAGGGCGATTTCGAAAGGCATGGTGGGTTTCCTCGCTGGACTTACAGGATTTGCGCGATCTGGCTGAGCAGGGCGCCGCCGTAGCCGGCCACCTGCAGGTATGTACCGTCGGTGCCCGAGGCACCCACGCCTTCCACCTTGCCGCGAACGAAGGTGTCGATCGCGGTTCCGCCGGAAGTAGCGGAGATCTGGTAAACGCCGTCGTTCAACTGCGTGCCGTCGTCGGACTTGCCGTCCCAGGAGAACTTGACGAGGCCGGCGTCGGGCTGGCCGAGAGCGATGGTGCGGACCACGTTGCCGGCCTGGTCCTTGACCTGCACGTTGACGTAGGTGCCCGAACTGCCGACGTTCACGGCGCCGTTGAGCGTACCGTCGGTGAGCTTGCCTGCCGTGGACGGCACCAGCACCTCCTGGCCGACCAGCGATGCGGCGCGCACGAACTGGTCGCCGCTGAGGTTGGTCGCGAGCGAATCGAACGACTGCTGCAGTTCCTGGGTGGCGGCCACCTGCGAGAACTGCGCCATCTGGGCCACCATCTGCGTGGAGTCCATCGGCTTGGTCGGGTCCTGGTTGGTCATTTGCGTGACCATGAGCTTCAGGAAATCGGACTGGCTCAAGGTCTGCTGCTGCAGCTGGCTCGACGAGGATTGCTGTGGCGAGGGGTTGCCGGTTACGGAGTCGACTGCCATGGATGGGGCCCTTACTTGCCGAGGTCCAGCGTCTTCTGCATGAGCGTCTTTGCGCTGTTCATGACTTCGACGTTGTTCTGGTAGGAGCGCGACGCGGAGATCATGTTGACCAGTTCGTCGACCGGATTGACGTTGCTCGAGTACACGTAGCCATTGGCGTCCGCGAGCGGATTGGAAGGCTCGTAGCGCGACTGGATGGGCGCCTGGCTTTCCGTGACGCCCAGCGTGCGCACGCCGGCGTTTTCCATTTCGCCGTTGACCTGCTGCTGCACGGCGGAAAAGAGCGGCTGCTTCGCGTGGTAAGCCGCGGCTTCGCTGCTGGCGAGGCTGTCGGCGTTGGCCATGTTGCTGGCGGTGGTGTTGAGGCGGGCGGACTGCGCGGCCATGCCGGACCCGGCGACGTCGAAAATCCTGAGCAGGCTCATGAGGCGGACCCGGTGATGGCCAGGCGCATGGTGTGGATCTGGCCGTTGATGAAGCCAAGCGAAGCCTGGTAGTGGATGGCGTTCGCGGCGAACTGGGCCTGTTCGACCTGGGTGTCGACCGTGTTGCCGTCCATCGTCGGCTGGGTTTCCGCCCGGTAGGCGAGCTTGCCGGCATCGGCCAAGGCGACCGCGGGGTTGCCACCGATGTGGCCCGGCTCGGTGGCAGTCATCGGCAGCGCGTTGCCTTCCACCGCACCGGTGGCGGCCTGCATGGCCTTGCGGAAATCGAGGTCGCGGGCGAGGAAGCCCGGAGTGTCGGCATTGGCGAGGTTAGAGGAAATTACCTCGGCACGGCGCTGCCACAGGCCGAGGGCCTGCGCATGGACGCCGAACAACGCATCGGGTTTGTCGATCATGGGCGCTGCCCCCTCGTGACTTGGCAAGGGAGCTCGAGCAATTCGCGTGCCATGGCTGCGGCGAGGGCATAAAACGGCGCCGTGGCGCGGTCTCGGACGGTTCGCGGCAGCCAGGCGACGGAAATCCGACGCACTTCCGGGTCACGAAACGACGGAGAACCGCCGTTCGTCACATCCTGTGGGATCTGGCTTTGAACCTTGTGGGAGCCGGGCTATGCCGGCGATCCCGCGGCAGCGGGCAAGCTAGCCGCGAGCACCCATCGCCGATGAATCGGCTCCCATACTGTTCTGCCGCTGGCGGGAGGACCCGGATCAGGCTGGCAGGAGGTCCAGGACGGCGGTCGCCAGCACATCCGGCTGGAACTTCGCGATGAAACGGTCCGCCCCGACGCGGGCTACCATCGCCTCATTGAACACGCCGCTCAGGGAGCTGTGCAGCAGGACCTTGAGATGGCGCAGCTGCGCGTCTTCGCGGATGGCGCGGGTAAGCGCGTAACCGTCCATCAGTGGCATCTCGATGTCGGAAACCACGAGCGCTACCCGGTCTTCGGCAGGCCCCATCGTCAGCGTACGGAGGAGGTCGAGGCCCTCGCTGCCGTCCTTCGCCACGATGCATTCCAGGTCCAGCTTGCGGAACAGGTCGACCAGCTGGGTGCGCGCCACCATGGAGTCATCCACCACCAGCAGCCGCCGGTTGCCGGCCTGCTGCACATGGGCCGCCTGCTGCACGCGGTCGGAAACCTCCACGGCCCGCGGATCGACACTGGCCAGCACCTGCTCCACGTCGACGATTGCGAGCAGTTCGCCGTCGAGCCGCGTCACCGCATTCACCCGCGCTCCATAACCCAGGGCCGAAGGCGGTGCCGCCATCTGCGCGCCGTCCACATGCACGATGCGATCCACATCTGAGACGAGGAACCCCTGCACCGAGCGATTGAACTCGGTGACGATGAGGTGCGCGGTGTCCACGCTCGCCAGCGGCGGGTAGCCCATGGCGGCGGCGAGGTCGATTACCGGAATGGTATTGCCCCGGTAGTCGAAACTGCCCGAGACCAGCGCGTGCATGCTCGGCATCCGCTCCAGCGGCGGCCGGCGCAGCACTTCGCGCACCTTGAACACGTTGATGCCGAAGGCCTGGCGATCGCCCAGGCGGAACAGCAGCATCGCCACCCGGTTGTGGCCGGCCAGGCGGGTGAAGGTATCCACGGTATCGAGGAGCGGTCGGGCCATGGGCTGCGTGCATTTCTGGAAGTGTCGCGACCCGTATCGGCCGCATGCACGGTTTCTGTAGGAGCGCGCCTGCGCGCGACATCATTTGAGGCCGTGAGCCGCAGGCCCTGCTGCTCCTGGCGAAAAGATGTCGCGCGCAAGGCGCGCTCCTACAACGGCTGGCATGTGGATTGCATGACTCAAGAAAAGCTGGCTCCGACCGATCTATCAAGCCGACCATCCGTAGAGCGAAAGCGAAATCATGACCCTCCTCTGGAGCCAGCACGTCCGCCTCCTCGCCCATGCCGCCGCCAGCGGCGACGCGGCGCGTGTCCGCACGTTGGCCGCGCAGTATCCGGCCGCCGCCAGCGCGCTCGGCGCGCTGCTCAAGCCCGCGGAGCCGCGTGCCGTGGCGGCCACGACGATCCAGGCCATCGAGCAGCAGGGCATGGCGCTGGCCACCAGCCAGGCGCTCGGCAGCACCCTCCTCGAACTCGGCACCGCCGTCGAAGGCGCGCGCGATACCGCCGGGCGTTTGACGGAAGCCAGCGCCAGGATTTCGACGGCGCTCGATCAGGCCCACGCCGGGGTCGCCGGCATGGCCGACGCCGGCAACCAGGGCCAGGCAACGACGGCCGAGCTCGACGGCCAGCTGCGCCTCCTGCGCAGCGCCCTCTCTGGCATGAGCCGCAATCACGCCAAGTTCTCCGAATACTTCACGGCCATCCGCAAGCTCACCGCCACCGTGCAGGACATCGCCCACCAGACCAACCTCGTGGCGCTCAACGCCGCGATCGAGGCCGCGCGTGCCGGCGAAGCCGGGCGCGGGTTCGCCGTGGTGGCCGACGAAGTGAAGCAGCTGGCCGAGAAGACCACCCAGGCCACCGCCGAGATCGACGAGGTCACCCAGGCCGTGGGCGAGTTCTCAGGTCACCTCGACGATGCCGTGCAGACCAGCCTCCGCCGCCTGGATCAGTCGCAGTCCGGCATCGCGGGCATGCAGACCTCGCTCGGCCGCGTGGACGACGCCGTGCGTGTCGCGCGCGGCAGCCTCGAGGCGGCACGCGAGGGCGTGGGCGCTTTGCAGGGACGCGTTGCAGCCATCCAGGCCACCCAGGCCACGCTCGGTCGCGTCAGCAACGAGGCGCGCCGCCAGGCCGACGCTTCGGCGCGCGCGGTGGTGCTCGCGCACCGCCTTGGCCTCGCCCGCCTCGAAACCGAGGGCAACCTCGATGCCGCCAGTCTCAGCCAGATGATCCGCGAAGCCAGTCAGGGGCTGCGCTACGCCCTCGAGCTCGCCTCGCGCGATCCCTCCAGCCTCGACCGCCGCTGGCTCGACACCACGCCGATGATGCGTTGCATCGACCAGCTGCGGGCCCTGCGCCCGGACGGCTCTGCCGATGCCGTGCGCGAGGCCGGCGAACGCTTCTCGTCCCTCGCCTCGCAGTACGCCATCACCCTCGGCGAGGGCCGGCACGCGGACGCGAGCCACATGCTCCCGGGCCTCACCCGCGAGCTGGACGCCATCACGCAAGGCCTTTCCGCTTCCCTGTCAGAGCGCGCCGCGTGAATCCGCCGAGTCGCCTGGCGCCGACATGTAGGAGCGCGCCCTGCGCGCGACCGCTTTTCGCCTCTGTCACCGGGCTGGCGCGCCAGCTCCGGCAACCGGCCGCAAAACATGTCGCGCGCAGGGCGCGCTCCTACATAGGCTTTGTGCTGTTCCTCAGCTCCCTTCCCGCAGCGGCCACGCAGTCGCTCGAGGCCGTGCGTGCGACGGCGGTGGACTGGCTCCAGCAACACCGCACCCTCCCGGGTGCGCGCATGACGGCCGAGGCCGCTCCGCTGGACAGCCGCTTGCAACTGGCCGACTGCGCGGCACCCCTGGAAGCCTCGATGCCCGGGAACCGCCGCCTCACCGCGCGGGTCAGCGTCAGCGTCCATTGCCCGGTGAGCGGGGGATGGACAGTGCGCGTGCCGGTCAAGCTGAAAATGTTCACCAACGTACTGGTCACCAGCCGCCCGCTCGCGCGCGGCGACGGCATCGGCGCGGCTGACGTCCACATCGAAGAACGCGACGTCGCCGGCCTCGCCTATGGCTACGTGGCTGCGCTGAACCAGGTGGATGGCCGCTCGCTCGCCCGCCCGCTCAACGCAGGCACCGTGCTCACCCCCGGGATGCTCGCCGGCCGCCAGGCCGTGCGCAACGGCGACGCCGTGAGCATGGAAGCCAGCGTGGAAGGCGTCACCATCCACGCCGACGGCGTAGCCATGGGCGCCGGTGACACCGGCTCGAGGATCAAGGTGCGCAACGCGTCGTCGGGCAAGGTGCTCGACGCCATCGTCAGCGGACCGGGCACGGTCGCCGTGCTGCCATGAACGAAACCCGACTCCTGTCACATTACGCGGCCTAGGGCCGGTTAAAGTTCGCCGGCGGACCGCCGATACAGGGTCTGACGGAACAAAGCTCCGAGGGATATACCCATGACGAACACCATCAAACCCGGTCTCCAGGCGCCGCAGCCCCAGGTCCAGCTGCGCACCCAGAACCCCGCCGCCGGCTCGGCCGGTTCCGCGCAGGGCGCGGGCACGGTGCGTCCCAGCGACGACAGCGTCAAGCTCACCGACTCGGCCAAGGCGCTCGACGCCGCCAGCCGTGGCGAGGGCATCGACACGAAGCGCGTGGAAGAAATCCGTTCCCGCCTCGCCGACGGCACCTACAAGCCCGACGCCCAGGCCATCGCGAGCAAGTTCCTTGCGATGGAAGGCCAGATCGGTGGCGGCAAGGCATGAGCCAGCCGCTCGGCCCGGACTTCGACACGGCCCTCGCGGCCGTCATGGGCGAACTCGCCGTTGAGGCCGACGCCCTGCACGCCAGCCTGGTCGAAGAGCGCATGGCGCTCGACCAGGGCGATGTCGAGGCGTTGGAAGCCGCAGGACGGACCAAGGGCGGCCTGCTCGACCGTATCGAAAAACTCGAGGTCGAGCGCCGGCAGCTCAGCGAAGCCGCCGGCACCGACACCTTCGTCGACCCGCGCTGGGCGTCCACGGTCGACCGCCTGCGCGAGTGCAGGAACCTCAACGAGGTGAACGGCCGCATCATCAGTCAGCGAATGAGCCACGTACGCCAGGCCCTGGCGGTACTTTCCGGGGAAGCTCCAGGGGGCGCTACGTACGGTCCCAAGGGTGTGGCGGAAGTGAAGCTCCGTTCCGCGACGCTTGCACAGGTTTGACCGTCGCGAAACGGCGACACTCACGATTCCATCCAGACGTGCAAGAAGAAGGCAATGGCAGTAACCCAGCTGACCGCGGTGAATGACGACGGCATCCTCCCCATCGTCCGCGTGCCGATCCTGGACAGGAAGCAATCGCTCTTCGCGTACGAACTGCTGTTTCCGCGACCGATCGGCAGCGACATCGACGCCGCCTCGCTTGCGCATACGCAGGCCACGCTGAGCGCCATCGCCGACGGCAGCCTCAAGCGCCTGGTGCGCGACAACCGCGCGTTCCTGCACATGTCGCGCGGCCTGCTCCTGGAGCATGCCGACATCCTGCGTCATAACGCGCGCCTCGGCGCGAGCATCAGCGCCGACGTCGGTACCGACGAGCAGCTGCTCGAGAAGCTGCGCGAGCTGAAAGGCCATGGTTGCCTGTTCATGCTCGAGGATTTCAATCTTCCCGCCGACCCGGAACACCGGGCCGGGGTGGATGCGTTGCTGCGCATCGTGCAGTTCGCCAAGGTAGCCGTGGACCATCGCCACCCGCTCGCGGCGCGCGCGCACATGGACTACGTCCACGCATTCGGGGTCAAGGTCATCGTCACCGGTGTAGACACGCACGAAACCTTCGTGGACTACGCCGAGCAGGAGGTCGACGGCTTCCAGGGCAAGTACCTGCTCCGCCCGGAGCGCGTGGACATGCCGCGCCTCACCCCGAGCAAACTCGGCGTGCTGCGTCTCATGGGCGCACTGCAGGATCCGGAAAACGGCCCTGTCGAACTCGGCAAGATCATCCGCGACGACGCCATCCTCAGCTACAAGCTGCTGGGTTGCGTGAACTCCGCTTACTTCGCCCTGCCCCGCCAGCTGAAATCGGTGGAGCAGGCGGCGGTGTTCTTCGGCGTCAACCGCATGCGCAACTGGATCTTCACCATGGCCGTGTCGGGCATGGACGAGCGTCCGCCGGAGCTTCTGCGCCTTGCGCTCATCCGCGCGCACATGTGCGAGAAGCTCGCCCGTGCGGTGAAGCCCGAGCTGCAGGAAATGGCGTTCACCGCGGGCTTGTTCTCGCTGCTCGACACGCTGATGAACGTATCGATGGCCTATGTGCTGGAGCACCTTCCGCTGGCCATCGAGATCCGCGAAGCGCTGCTCGAGGGTACCGGGCCGTTCGCTCCGATCCTCGACCAGATCCGCCACTGGGAACAGGGCGAACTGGAAAGCGATTCGGCGTTGCGCGAACAGCACGTGGCGGCGATGGCCACGATCTATGTGGAAGCGGCCAACTGGGCCGACCACGTCTACTCCTTCGCCGACGGCACCGCGTCGGCGTAGGAGCGCGCCAGCGCGCGACAGCTTTTCGCGAGACGGCGACAGGGCCTGTTGCTTACGGCCTCAACGACAGGGCCTGTTGCTCACGGCCTCAAAAGATGTCGCGCGCGAGGCGCGCTCCTACATGGTGCTGCGCTGCTGGACGCGCCAGATCGCCAGTCCGGCGCCGAGCACGGCGAAAAGCAGCCACACGCTCGCCGACATCGCATCGCCGGCGAGCCACATCACGCCCGCCACCGCCGGGACCACCACCGCACCGATGCCGATGGCGAAAAGCGGATCGCGCTGCAACCGGCTGGTCATGGCGAGGAACCACGCACCAAGGACGGCGAGCAGGAAGGCCCCTGCGCGCGCGAGCAGCACCGCCTGGGGCGGCTCGGGCAAGGCGGGCAATACGTCGAGCAGCGTGCGCTCGCCGACCTGCACGTCGAAACCGTTGCCGCCGTCGCGTTCGGCCGCCGGCACCAGCGTGTCGCCGTCGATGCGGGCCAGTACCGTCATCGACTGGAGGGGTACCGCTTCCCAGCTGACCCGAAGGTCGCCCAGCCGCGGATTGGCCGGCTTAGCGCTGGTGACCAGGGCATCGCCGTAACGCTGGAACGTGGCGGCGAGGTTCGAGGGCAATGCCTTCTCGTCGGGCGGCACGGTGACGCGCCCCGGAAAGGCACGCAGAATGGGCTCGGACAGCTTGAAGTTGCCCAGCTTCACTTCACCGGCCTCGAACTGCCGTCCCTGGATCGGGAAGGCACCCGGATTCACATGACCGGCGGGCTTGGCGAAGTCCGAGGCGTCCACGGGACGGTCGACCCAGTCGAGCTCGTAATGGGTGACCCCGCCCACGGTGATTTCGCGCCACTGGAACATCTCCACATGGCGGATGAGGACCGGCGCGTTCGCGCGTACGTTGAATTCGGCATCTTTTGGCGCATCGACGATCTTCGGCATGCCGCTGACCCGTGTCAGCGCGCCGTACTGCCCTGCCATGGGACGTCCGGCCGCGCCGAGGTCGAGCACCGGCCGCCCGTGGCGCGCGAGCGCGGCCGTGTAATCCATCACCCGGCGTTCGTTCCAGGCGATCAGACCCAGGCCGGCGAGCAGCAGTGCCGCTCCGGCCAGACGGGCGCTCCAGGCGGCCCCGGCATGTTCCACCTTGTATGTCATGCACTCACCCAGGCATCGACTCCAGCCAGCCGTTCAAGGATATCGGCAGCAACGTAGCGACCTTTACCGTCCCTCTCCACGCTGGCCACGGCGCAGCCATGGTCGTGGGTGAAGAACAGGCGGATGCCCCGGGCCAGCTTGTCGTCCAGGAACACCTTCTTCTCATCGATGACCTTCTCCGGCCAGCGGTCGTACCCCATCGTGACCGGCAGGTGCACCCAGGCGCGGCCCGGAATCAGATCGGCGCAGAAGGCCACGCCGCCCACCTCCGCGAGCATCAGCCCGGGCGTATGGCCTTCGGAGAATTCGAAGCGTACCGCGTCCCCCAGTGACGATGGCCTGCCTTCCTCCACCAGCTCCAGCCGCCCGCTCTCCTCGAGCAGGCGGACGATGTCCGGAATGAACGAGGCGCGGTCGCGCGGGTGCGGATCGCGTGCGCGCTGCCAGTGCGAAGCACCCACGATGTAGCGTGCGTTCGGGAAAAGGAGGCGCGCCGGCTGGCCCTCGGCCCATGGCGCGAGCAGTCCGCCGGCATGGTCGAAATGCAGGTGCGACAGCACCACCGCGTCGATGTTCTCGTGGCCCAGCCCCGCCTCCGCGAGCGAATCGAGCAGCACATGGCGTTCCTCGACCACGCCGAAACGCTCGCGCATGGCCGGGTCGAAGAAGGCACCGATGCCGGTTTCGAACAGCACGTTGCGTCCGTCCAGGCCGGTGACCAGCAGGCAGCGGCAGGCCAGCGGAATGCGGTTCTGCTCGTCCGGTTCGATCCAGCGCGACCACATGGCGCGCGGTGCGTTGCCGAACATGGCGCCGCCGTCGAGCCGCTGCGAGTTGCCGACCAGGGACCAGAGTTTCATGCCGCCAACCTCACTGCACCTTGCCGAGGCCCGACGGACGGCGCGGGTCGCTCGCTGCGTCGAGCTTGTTCGTCCGGTGGTCCCAGGTAACGACGTTCATGAAACCCCACGGCGAACGGTTGCGCAACACGTGGCCCATGTCGGTGAGCGCCTTGCTCGTGGCGTCGTCGAAGACGCCGGCTTCCACGTCCACGCGATCCGGCAGGTACTGGTGGTGGAAACGCTTCTGCGCGGTGATTTCAGACGCGTTCTTGCCGTCGACGAAGGCCAGGATGCCTTCCAGCACCTGGGTGATGATGGTGGAACCGCCCGGCGAGCCGATCACAGCCGTGCGGTCGGCGCCGAAGACGAAGCTCGGTGTCATCGAGGAAAGCATGCGCTTGCCCGGCTCGGGCGCATTGGCGAGCGCGCCGCGCAGGCCGAAGGCGTTCGGCTGGCCGGGCACCAGGGCGAAGTCGTCCATCTCGTCGTTGAGCACCACGCCGGTGTCCTTCGCCACGAAGGCGGAGCCGAATTCGAGGTTCACGGTGAGCGTGGAAGCGACCATGTTGCCGTCGGCGTCGATCACCGAGAAATGCGTGGTATGCATGCCCGGTTCCGCCGCCATCGCGGTCGGCAGCAGATCGGAAGGCGTGGCCTTGTCCGGGGAAATGGTCGCGCGCAGGCCGTCGGCGTAGTACTTCGACAGCAGCATGTCGAGCGGCATCTTCACGAAGTCCGGATCGCCGAGGTACTCGTTGTGGTCGCGGAACGCGCGGCGCATCGATTCGATGGTGAGGTGCGCGGCATGGGCGGCGTCGAGCCTGGTCAGGTCGAAGCCGGAAAGGATGTTGAGGATCTCGGCGATCGCCACGCCACCGGAAGACGGCGGCGGCGCGGTGACGATGCGATAGCCCTTGTAGTCCACGCTGAGCGGCTCGCGCTCCTTCACCTTGTAGGCCTCGAGATCCGCGACCGTCCAGTTGCCGCCCGCGCTACGCGAGGCCGAGACCAGCAGCTTTGCGGTGTCGCCCTTGTAGAAGCCGTCGGCGCCCTGCGCCGCGATGCGTTCGAGTGTCTTCGCCAGGTCCGGCTGGCGCAGTGTCCATCCTTCCGACGGCACCTTGCCGCCGGGCAGGTAGATGGCGGCGGATGCGGGGTAGCGTGAAAGCACGTCCTTGCGGTCTTCGATGGCTTCGAGGAAGCGCTTGTCCGGCTGGTACCCTTCCCTCGCGATGCGGATCGCCGGAGCGAGCGACACGGACAGAGGCAACTTGCCGTAGTGGGCAGCGATCCAGGCCAGTCCTGCCGGCTCGCCGGGAATGCCCGCGGAAAGCGGGCCATTGGTCGATACGTCGCGGTTCGGCTTGCCGTCCGTGCCGACATAGACCTTCATGTCCACTGCCTTCGGCGCCGTCTCGCGCGCGTCGACAAAGACATTCCGCCGATCGGAGGCCCGGTGCAGCAAGGCCATGAAGCCACCGCCGATGCCGGAACTCTGCTGCTCCACCACGGCGAGCGTGGAAGCTACCGCGATGGCGGCGTCGAATGCGTTGCCGCCCTTGCCCAATACCTCGAAACCGGCATTCGTGGCGAGGTAGTTGGCGCTCGCAATGGCCGCGTGACCGGGACCTTTCGAGGCGGCCGGCGCTTCGAGGGCCGCAACCTGGCCCGCGCCGATGACAAGGAAAAAGCTCGCGGCGAGCACGCGCCACGACGGAGCACGAAGCATGGGAATCTCTCCGATGGGGATATCGCTGCCGCTGAGATTAACCCATGACGCTCGTGGAAGCTTGACCGTTACGACGCTTTAGCCATCAGGTGCTCGTACTTGAGCATCAGCTGTTCGCGGGTCTCGACGTGATCCGGGTCGTGCGGGATGCATTCGACCGGACATACCTCGACGCATTGGGGGTTGTCGAAGTGGCCGACGCATTCGGTGCAGAGGTCGGGATCGATCACGTAGTACTGCTCGCCCAGCGAGATGGCCTTGTTCGGGCACACGGGCTCGCAGACGTCGCAATTGACGCAGGTGTCGAGGATCAGCAGGGACATGCGGGCATTTTACACCCTGGTGCGGAAAAAAAAGGGCGCCGTAAACCGGCGCCCCCTTCTCCGTGCTTCCGACTGACTGGAATTACATGGCCACGAAGCGGAAGGTCGCGCCGCTCGGCGCCACGGCGTCGGCCACGCGCTGCTGGTCGGCCTGGTCGCCGATGAACAGCACGATCACGTTCTTGAACGAGCCGGCGTTCGCGCCCTTGAAGGCCTCGACCATGAGGTCGGCGGTCTTGGCCGAATCCGGGCCGCCGAAGACGAGCATGTTGCCCGGGGTGACGCCGCGGGCGACCGTGCCCTGCACGTTCTCGAGCTGGCGGGCGCGGCCGTCCTGACCGGCCTGGTCGTCGCCGGCGGGCACGAAGTACGGGAACGGACGGTCAGCCGTCATGCCCTGCATGTTCTTGCGCACGATCTGGCCGAAGTACTGGCTCCAGGCCTTGGTATCGGACGGGTTGGTCGGCTTGGCGACGGCCGCTTCCTGCTGCGTGGCAGCCTGGTCGGTGTCTTCGGACTTGTTGCAGGCCGAGAGGGCCAGCGTGGCGGTCAGGGCCACGGACGCGGCGAGGATGAGCTTACGCATGATGATCACCTTTGGTTTCAAGAGTTGCGCCAGCGTTGGCGCATGGCCTGCTGCACCGCCGGATGCACGAATCCGGAAATGTCGCCACCAAGGCGACCGATTTCGCGCACGAGCGAGGAAGAGATGAAGCTGTATTGTTCCGCCGGCGTCAGGAACAGCGTCTCGGCCTGGGGAATCAGGTGACGGTTCATGCTGGCGAGCTGGAACTCGTATTCGAAGTCCGACACCGCGCGCAGCCCGCGCAGGATCACTCCCGCGCCGATCTGCGTGACGAAATCGGCAAGCAGGCAGTCGAAGCCGCGGACTTCCACATTGGGCAGGTCGGCGAGCGCCAGCCGCGCCAGCGCGATGCGTTCGCCGAGGCTGAAGCCGGGGCCCTTGCTCCGGCTCTCCGCCACGGCAACCACGATGCGGTCGAACAGCGGCGCAGCGCGGGACACGAGGTCGGCATGGCCGTTCGTGATGGGATCGAACGTGCCGGGATAGACGGCAAGTCGCGGATTGGCCGGCAGAGGGGTCATGTACGGGCGGATCAGGGAAACGCGGGCTAGCTTAACGGATCGGCCGGTGCGCGGCGATAGAGGGCGTAGGCGACCTCTCCGGCCTGCCCCTGACGGTGCGGGAGCCACGTGCCGGGAAGCGCGAAGACGGCACCGCGTGGCGCCTCCACGTAGATCCAGGCGCGCGGGGTCAGCCATCCGCCGTCCTCCAGCGATCGTGCAGTCTCCGCCCAGGCATCGAGGGCGAAGGGCGGATCCAGCAGCACCAGGTCGAACGGTTGCGCGGGGCCGCGCAACCAGCGGCCCGCGTCGTCGCAGACGACGTCCGCCGTTACCTTGAGTCGCACGAGGTTCGCCTTCAGCGCCGCGACGAGACGCGGCTCGCGTTCCACGAAGGTGACCGACGCGGCGCCGCGCGACAGCGCCTCGAGGCCCAGTGCCCCCGTACCGGCGTACAGATCCAGGCAACGGGCCCCCTCCACCACCGGCTGCAGCCAGTTGAACAGGGTCTCCCGCACGCGGTCCGTCGTGGGCCGCAGGCCCGGAAGGTCGGGCACTTCGATCCGCGAGTTGCGCAGGGAGCCGCCGATGACGCGGATGCGGCCGGACGCGGTCATCGCTCAGCGGCCAGTGAGGGCGAGGGTGATAGCATTCGCCTATTGTCTTTGAATCCCTCGCGCAATGCTCAAGTTCTGGAAGAAGAAGACCACCGAACCGGCTGCCACCGAGCCTGCGGCACCGGAAGACCGCGCCGACCTCGCTGCCGATCCCGCCTCGGCAGAATCCGGTACAGGCATTTCGGAAGCGCTGGCCGAAACCGCGCAGCCGGAGCCCGATGCGCCCGAGGTGGCGCCGGAACTGGAGGAATCCGCGGTCGTCGAGGCCGCTCGCGAGGCCGTGTCTCAGGAAGCGGAGCGTCCCGCGCGCCGCAGCTGGCGCGACCGCCTGTCCGGCAGCGGGTTCGCGAAGAGCCTCAGCTCCCTCTTCGTCCGTCATCCGAAGCTCGACGACGACCTGCTCGACGAGCTGGAAACCGCGCTCATCACCGCCGACGTGGGTGTCGACGCCAGCACGCGGCTGGTCGAGGACCTGCGCAGGCGCATGCACAAGCGCGAGTTCGCCGATGCCGGCGCACTGCTGAAGGCCCTGCGCACCGAGCTCGTCGCCCTCCTGAAGCCCGTCGAGCAGCCGCTCGACGTCGCCGCGCCGTCGCCGTTCGTGATCCTTACCGTGGGCATCAACGGCGTTGGCAAGACCACCACGATCGGCAAGCTCGCGCGGCGCTACGCCGACGAAGGCCGTAGCGTGATGCTCGCCGCCGGCGACACCTTCCGCGCGGCCGCCGTGGAGCAGTTGAAAACCTGGGGCGAGCGCAACAAGGTGCCCGTAGTCTCGCAGGGGCAAGACGCCGATTCGGCCAGCGTGATCTTCGACGCGCTGCAGGCCGCGCGGTCGCGTGGCACACAGGTCCTGATCGCCGACACCGCGGGCCGTTTGCACACCCAGGGTGGCCTGATGGACGAGCTGGGCAAGATCGGACGGGTCATGAAGAAGCTGGACGCCGGCGCGCCGCACGAGGTGCTGATGGTGATCGACGGCACGACCGGACAGAACGCGATAAGCCAGGTGCGCCAGTTCCGCGATACGGCGGGCGTTACCGGCCTGGTAGTGACCAAGCTCGACGGTACCGCCAAGGGCGGAGTGATGTTCGCACTGGCCCGGGAGTTCGGCCTGCCGATCCGTTACGTCGGCCTGGGCGAGACGGCCACCGACCTGCGCGTATTCGACGCCGAGGCGTTCGTGGATGGCCTGCTGCCAGCCAGCATCGGCGGCTGAGTGGCGATGAACCGTCCGCTGCGGATCGGTCTCTATACCGCCGCCGGCCTCGTCGTCGCCGTCCTGCTGGCGGCGTTCATCGCCACGTACGTGATGCTGCAACCGGAGCGTTTCACCTCGCTCCTCCAATCCCGCGCGCGCGCCGCGGGTCTCGAGCTTACCCTGGCCAACCCGGCGAGCCCGACCTTATGGCCGAAGCCCGCGCTGGAACTCGAGGGACTGACCGTACGCGCCAGCGCCGCCGACACGCCGTTGCTGGTGGCATCGCGCGGCAAGCTCGTCCTGCCCTGGCACACGCTGATCGGCGGGGAGGCACGCATTTCGCGACTGGAGGTGGAAGGTGCGCGGATCGACCTCGACGCACTCGCGGTTTACCTCGACACCCTTCCCTCGCGTCCGTCCACCGCCGGCGCGATCCTGCCCACCATCGACGCGGGCTTCCGCATCGAGCGCGGCACGCTCCTGCGCGGCAACCAGTTGCTTCTGTCGGACGTGGACATCGACGCCGGAAGACTCGCCAACCGGTTACCGTTCGCCGTTGCGCTGGCAGCCAGCACCGCCGACGGCACCGCCTACTCCCTGGAACTGGAGACGACGCCCTCGTTGTCGCGCGGCGTGCTGACGCTCGGCGATATCGAACTCGGCCTGTCCAGCGAGCCCCGCTTCGCCGCGCGCCTGCAGGGCAACGCCACCTGGCGCGGCGGCGCCGATGTGGGTGCCTCCCTCTCCGGGCGTGTGACCCGCGCAGCGGGTCCACCGTACGCCATGGCGCTCGACATCACGCCGGCAAACGAGCGGGATCCGCTCTACGTCGCCCTGAAGCTGGACGGCGAAAACGACCGTACCGATATTCGCATTCCGCCGATCGGATTCACCGAATGGTGGGGCGGCATCCAGGCCGGCGGTCCGCCGACGCTCCCGCCCTTGCTTGGCACCATCGAAGCGAAGGCGCTCGACATGGGCAACGTGCACGTGAAGGGCTTGCGCATCCGTGCGACGCCGCAGGCACCGGCCGCGGCGACATCCACCGCGAGCACGCCATGAACGCCTTTGCACGCGAACTGTTGCGCTGGTACGACCACCACGGACGCAAGGACCTGCCCTGGCAGCATCCGCGCGACGCATACCGGGTATGGTTGTCCGAGATCATGCTGCAGCAGACCCAGGTGATCACGGTCATCGGTTACTTCCAGCGCTTCGTCGACCGCCTGCCCACGCTCGCCTCACTGGCCGCTGCCGACGAGGACACCGTGCTGGCCCTGTGGTCCGGCCTCGGCTACTACCGCCGGGCGCGCTTCCTGCACCGAGCGGCGCAACTGTGCGTCGAACGCCACGGCGGCGAACTGCCGCGCGACCTCGACGCGTTGATGGCCCTGCCCGGCATCGGACGCTCCACGGCCGGCGCGATCCTGGCCCAGGCTCACGGGATGCGTTTCCCGATCCTCGACGGCAACGTCAAGCGCGTTCTCGCGCGCTACCACGGTATCGCCGGGTTTCCCGGCGAGAGCGCAATCGAGAAGCAACTGTGGCGTCACGCCGACGAGCACACGCCGGCGGAGCGAACCGCCGACTACACGCAGGCCATCATGGACCTCGGTGCCACCGTGTGCGTACGCGCGAAGCCGCTGTGCCTGCTCTGTCCGCAGGCGGCCACCTGCGTCGCTCACCGCGACGGGCTTACCGCGCTGCTGCCCACGGCGAAGCCGGGCAAGAAGATTCCCACGCGCTCGCTTGCCATGCTGCTCTTGCGCGACACGCGTGGACGCGTGCTGCTCGAGAAGCGCGGACCGCAAGGCGTCTGGTCGGGCCTGTGGAGTCTGCCCGAAGCGGTGGATCCCGACGCCGCCGATGCGGTGGCCTCGGGCCTCGCGCGCGTCGGCGAGGCCAGCCCGCTTCCTGCCTTTACTCACGTCTTCAGCCATTACAGGCTGGACGTGTCGCCTATCCTGTTCGACCATGCGGCCCCGCTCGCCGCCGTGGCGGACGGCGACGACCGCCGCTGGTGCGGCCGCGAGGAACTCGCCTCGCTCGGCCTGCCCGCTCCGGTGCGGACGCTGCTGACCAATCTTCCGGAGATCGATCCATGAGCCGCATGGTCCATTGCGTAAAACTCGGCCACGAGGCCGAAGGCCTCGATTTCGCGCCCTGGCCGGGCGAACTCGGCAAGCGCATCTACGAGAGCGTGTCGAAGGAAGCCTGGGCCAGGTGGCTCGCCCACCAGACCATGCTGATCAACGAGATGCGCCTGTCCCCGCTCGACCCGAACACGCGCAAGTTCCTCAGCGCGGAAATGGAAAAGTACTTCTTCGGCGGCGATGTGACCCAGCCCGCCGGATACGTTCCGCCCGAATCCGACGCTTGACGGCGACGCCCGCAACCGATTTAATACGCGGCTCCACTCGCCGCAACGATCGTTGCAGGCATCTGTGGCTCGGTAGCTCAGTTGGTAGAGCAGGGGATTGAAAATCCCCGTGTCGGCGGTTCGATTCCGTCCCGAGCCACCACATTCCCGACGCCTCTTCCCCTTTCGCCGGAAATCCTGCATGTTGCCTCATGCTGGATCAATCGGACTGAGACAGGGGAACCCATGCGCACCGCTCTACTCGTTTTCGTCGTCGGCCTTCTGGCCGCGTGCACGGCGCCCAGGCAGGTCACGCTTCCCAACGGCGACCAGGCCTATGTCATCTCCTGTGACTCGGGCTCGCAAGATATCGGCGACTGCTACAACAAAGCCTCGGGCCTGTGCCACGGACCTTATGAAGTCGTGGACCGCAGCGAGGGATCCCAGGTCAGTTACAGCGCCAGCCCGTTCAGATCGACCGGCGGCGTCATGCCGAAGCGGGACATCACGGTCGAATGCGGCAGCTGAGTTAGCGGCGGATGCGCTGACCCGAGCGCGCTAAGACGCGGCGGGCCGCGCCACGACCATCCAACCGCCCGAAAGCGTTTCTTTCAGCACCTCGACGCGCCTCATGCGTCCCGTCGTCACTGTAGACGCGGACGTCAGGGCGAACTCGACCGCCCGGCCTTCCGTGGGGAAGAGGTGCTTGGATCCGCCCGGGAGCACCACGCGCCAGATCCGCTCGTTGATGCCGGGATAAAAAATGAAGATGCGGAATGGCCTGCCTTCGTCATTCATACGCGGCGGCGCCGGCGGAGCTCCGCCCTCACGTCCCAGGAGTGCTCACCGACGTTTTTCACGGCACTGCGCAATGCCAGCTCGCTGACGCCGAGAACGCGCGTCCAGTAGCGGATGTCCGCCCGCAGGGTGACGTTCACCCTGGTCAGGTCGGTCGGCGCGGCGACGTATATCTCGTCGGTCATGGGCGAAGCCTCTTTCGAAGACCCACGGTTACCACGAAACCTGTTACGCGGACGTAAGTGGACAGGCTCGGATCGCATCACTTACCGGGCAACGAACGCATTCATTCGCCGGGTCCGCATGCGCGCAAGGCATCGTCGAGTACGGCGGACTCGTTGGCATGGCCCGGAGGCTGTCCCCCGTGCAGAAGCGCCCGGATGTGCGATTCCATCGCCCTTTGCAGCCGGTTGCGCGCCTCCTGCCCGCAAGGCGTGCGGGCTTTCCACGCCGACAGCGCCTGGGTATGACCGACGAGCCTGTCCAGGTACGGCTGACGATTCCCTTCCGGAGCGTTCAAGGCCTCGCCCATCTGCGTGTGCCAGCTGGCCAGGTCGCCGCGCAGTTCCGCCGTGTCGGCCGCAAGCGCCTTCGCATCCCTCTCGCGAGCGCGATGCGACGCTGTGAACGCGAGCATGGCCGTAGTCGCCGACGCGATGAAGGCGACCGCCACCACGATGAGCACGGTCTTGCCACCGTGCGACAGCTTTTCGGGATCGGCTTCTTTTTCCATGGGACGCGGTTTCGACGAATCGGGACCTGCCGGTATACCGCGTGCCCTCGCACGATGCAAAAGAGAGCGGACGAGAGCGCATGCGCCTGGCGAACCCGTCACGACAATGACCTCGTCACGCCGCTATAGTCGGTGGACCCGTTCAGCCGAAGCCGGTGCCCATGACTCGTCTCTCCCGAATCGCCCTTGCCTTCGCCCTTGCCACGTTAGCCCTGCCTTCCCTCGCCACGGACCTCAAGGTCATGACGTTCAACGTCCGTACGATGACCGGGAAGGACGGCCCAAACGGCTGGGAGTTCCGGCGGGATCTTTTCGCCGACACCATCCGCCAGATGCATCCCGACGTGATCGGCACGCAGGAGCTGTACAAGCAGCAGGGCGACGACACGGTGGCGCGCCTGCCCGAGTACACCTGGTTCGGTCGCGACCGTTACGGCAAGCACACCGACGAACACATGGGCATTTTCTATCGCAAGGACAGCCTGAAGCTCATAAAGTCCGGCGACTTCTGGTATTCCAGCACGCCGGACAAGCCGGCAAGCATGGACTGGGGCAACATCATGCCCCGCATGGTGAACTGGGCGCTGTTCGAGCGTCTGTCCGACCACAAGCGCTTCTACCTGCTGGACACCCACCTGCCCTACCGCGACCAGGACGAAGACATCCGCACGCGCTGCACGAAGCTGCTCGCGGAATGGATTGCCAGGCTGCCGAAGGGCGTGCCGGTGATCGTCACCGGCGACTTCAACACCGGGCCCGATGGCGAGTCGCACAAGGTGATCACGGCGTCACTGAAGGATGCCTGGGCTACCGCACCGAAACGTGAGGGTCCGGCCGAAACCTTCCACGATTTCACCGGCAGGGCGACCAAGCGCATCGACTGGATCCTTTCGAGTGGCGTGACCGCGACGGCCGTCCAGACAATCACCACGTCGAAGGATGGTCGCTATCCGTCGGACCACTTCCCGGTGCAGGCGGACTTCGACCTGTAAATGAAAGTGAGAGCGCTCCCACAGGTTCTTGCACACAGGCCTGCGGGCGCCGATGATGCCCGCACATCTCTTTGGGGATACACCATGCGCCGTCTGTTCGTTGCCGCACTATTAGCCGTCACCGCGCTCTGCGCGCATGCCGCCACGCCCGCGGCGGTCACGCCAGGTTCCTATTTCGACAACACCGGCCGCGACGACGTGTTGTCCGGTGGCCAGAAATCCATTGTCATCGACACGCCCAAGGGCAAGTTCCGGGTCTGGACCAAGCGGGTGGGCAACAATCCGACGATCAAGGTCCTGTTGCTGCACGGGGGACCGGGCGCCACGCACGAGTACTTCGAGGCCTTCGACAGCTACTTCCCCGGCGCGGGCATCGAGTATTACTACTACGACCAGCTGGGCTCGGCCTTCAGCGACAAGCCCACCGATCCCTCACTGTGGGAAATCCCGCGCTTCGTCGATGAAGTGGAACAGGTACGCAAGGCGTTGCACCTGGACAAGGACAACTTCTACCTCCTCGGCCATTCCTGGGGTGGCGTCCTCGCGATCGAGTACGCGTTGAAGTATCCGCAGCACCTCAAGGGCCTGGTCATTTCGAACATGATGGACAGCATCCCGGCGTACAACGACTACGCCAACAAGGTGCTGATGCCGTCCATGGATCCTAAGAAGCTCGCCGAGGTGAAGCGCCTCGAGAAGGAGCATAAGACCCAGGACCCGGCCTACATGGCCATCCTCATGCCCATGCATTACGAGAAGCACATCCTCCGGATGCCGGCGGCGCAGTGGCCGGACCCGGTGGAGCGGGCCTTCACGCACATCAACGAGCAGATCTACGTGTCCATGCAGGGGCCCAGCGAGCTCGGCGCCAGCGGCAAGCTGCTGCACTGGGACCGTAGCGAGGCCCTGAAGACCATCAAGGTGCCGACGCTGGTCATCGGCGCCCAGTACGACACCATGGATCCGAAATACATGGAGGCCATGGCGAAGAAGATGCCGGACGCCCGTTTCCTGCTCTGCCCGCAAGGCTCGCACCTGGCCATGTACGACGACCAGAAGACCTATTTCACCGGCCTGATCGGGTTCCTCAAGGATGTGGACGCGGGTAAGCCGTTGAAGTGAGGGGGGCCGGAAGGCGGTCTTCGCTCCTGAGACGCCTTTCTGGCAACATCGTCCGGTTATCGACGCGCCGTGGCGCGCCTGCCGGATGCACAAACCTATGAATTTGCAAGCCAATTACGAACAGATTCCGCTCAAGGAGTACGCCGAGCGGGCCTATCTCGACTACTCGATGTACGTGGTGCTGGACCGCGCCCTGCCCTTCGTGGGCGACGGCCTCAAACCGGTCCAGCGCCGCATCATCTACGCCATGAGCGAACTCGCGCTGGGCGCCGCCGCCAAGCCGAAGAAATCGGCGCGTACCATCGGCGACGTGATCGGCAAGTTCCACCCGCATGGCGACTCGGCCTGCTACGAGGCCATGGTGCTCATGGCCCAGCCGTTCTCCTACCGCTATCCGCTGGTGGACGGCCACGGCAACTTCGGTTCGCCCGACGATCCCAAGAGCTTCGCGGCCATGCGTTATACGGAGTCCCGGCTGACTCCGATCGCCGAGGTGCTGCTTTCCGAGCTGGGCCACGGCACCACCGACTGGGTCCCGAACTTCGACGGCACGCTGGAAGAACCCTCCTGGCTGCCCGCCCGCGTGCCGCACGTGCTGCTGAACGGCTCCATGGGCATCGCCGTGGGCATGGCCACCGACATCCCGCCGCACAACCTGCGCGAGATCGCCAGCGCCTGCATCCGCCTGCTCGACGATCCGGATGCCACCATCACCGACCTGTGCGAGCACGTGCAGGGTCCGGACTATCCGACCACGGCCGAAATCATCACGCCGCGCAAGGAAATCCTGGCGATGTACCAGAACGGCACGGGCTCCGTCCGTGCCCGGGCCGTGTACGAGCGCGACGACGGCAACATCGTGATCACCGCCCTGCCCCACCAGGTGTCCCCGTCGAAGATCCTCGAGCAGATCGCCGCGCAGATGCGCGCGAAGAAGCTGCCGATGCTGGAAGACCTGCGCGACGAGTCCGACCACGAGAACCCCATCCGCCTCGTGCTGGTGCCGCGCTCGAACCGCGTGGACGTGGACGAAATGATGCAGCACCTCTTCGCCACCACCGACCTGGAGAAGAGCTTCCGCATCAACCTGAACATGATCGGCCTCGACGGCCGTCCGCAGGTCAAGGATCTGAAAATGATCCTGGCCGAATGGCTGCGTTTCCGCACGGATACCGTCACCCGCCGCCTCAACCATCGCCTGGGCCGCGTCGAACGCCGCCTGCACATGCTCGAGGCGTTGCGCATCGCCTACCTCAACATCGACGAGGTGATCCGCATCGTCCGTACCGAGGAAGAGCCGAAGCCGGTGCTCATCGCCCGCTTCCGCCTCGACGAGGAACAGGCCGACTACATTCTCGAGACGAAGCTGCGCCAGCTGGCCCGGCTCGAGGAAATGAAGATCAACGAGGAACGCGACAAGCTCGAGGAAGAGCGCGCGCGCATCAACGTGCTGCTGAAATCGCCGGCCAAGCTCAAGGGCCTCATCAAGGAAGAGCTGCGCAGCGACGCCGAGAAATACGGCGACGAGCGCCGCTCGCCGCTGATCGAACGCAGCGTCGCCCAGGCGCTGGACGAGAGCGCGCTGGTCGCTTCCGAGCCGGTCACCGTGGTGCTCTCGCAGAAGGGCTGGGTGCGCGCGGGCAAGGGCCATGAAATCGACGGCGAGGCGCTCTCCTACCGCGACGGCGACAGCCTGCTGGCGATCTCCCGCGCACGTACGACGCAGCAGGTCGCGTTCATCGACTCGACCGGCCGTGCCTATGCCACGCCCGCGCACACGCTGCCTTCGGCACGCGGTAACGGCGAACCCCTCACCGGCCGCTTCAGCCCGCCGGCGGGCGCGCGTTTCGATGCCGTCGTCGCCGCGGATAACGATACGCGCATCATCCTCGCCACCGACTTCGGCTATGGCTTCGTGACCCGGTTCGAGGCGCTCACGGGCCGGCAGAAGGCCGGCAAGCAGATCATCACGCTGAGCGACGGCGCGCGCGTGGTCGCCCCGGCCATCACCGCCGATCCCTCGCGCGACCGCGTCGTGGTCGTCACCGGCGAAGGCCACCTCCTGATGTTCTCCGTGGCGGAGCTGCCCGAACTCGACAAGGGCAAGGGCAACAAACTGATCGAGATCCCGAAGGCGAAGCTGGCTTCGGGCGAGGAACGCGTCGTCGGCGTGGCGGTGGTCGCCGAGGGAAAGGGCGAGGTCACGCTTTACGCGGGACAGCGCAAGCTCACGCTGAAGTGGGCCGACCTCGTCGAGTACGGCGGCAACCGCGCCACCCGTGGTGGCGTGCTGCCGCGCGGATTGCGGCGCGTGGAGCGGATCGAGACGACGGGCTGACGAATGCGCAAGCCGTAGGAGCGCGCCTGCGCGTGCTGAGCCTTTGAGGCCGGGCCTTGGAGCTGGCGCGCGGGCGTCATGACTGCGGCGAAAGGATGTCGCGCGCAGGCGCGCTCCTACAGGCGCGTGACGCTCCAGGAGACCATGCGCCCGTCCTTGTACGGCATCACGCCGTGGAACGGGCGCGGGTCGGCGTCGAAGACCAGCGGCAGGAAGTGGCGGTCGCCCTCCCACATCGGCAGCGTGTCCAGGGCATCGACGGGCACCCACTCGAGCGCCCCTTCATGGTTCGACGCCAGCGGCGTGCCCTCGAAACGGGTGATGACGAAGATGAAGCCCAGCCAGTCCTCGCCATGCTTCCCGAAGCCCGGCCAGTTCAGCGTGCCGCGCAGGCTCATGTCCAGGCACTCGATCCCCGCCTCCTCGCGGATCTCGCGCCGCATGCACGAGGCGATGTCCTCGCCGGGCTCCATCTTGCCGCCCAGGCCGTTGTACTTCCCCAGGTGCTGGTCGTCGGCACGGGCGTTGCGGTGGATCATGAGGACGCGCTTGCCGTCCGGCGACAACACGTAACCGAGCGTGGCGACGATGGGCGTATAAGGCATGACGATGAGGAAGTGGAGGAAAAACCCGGGAGTTTACGCCTTGCGCCCGGAATCCGCCGCAGCGCAGCTTGCGCGGGGCGCCGCGCCCGGCGACCATCGGCAGATGCTCCATCCCAATTTCCGCCGCTTGTTCAGCCACGCCACGTTCCGCATCCTCGCCGCCGGCAGTATCGCCGCCCTGGCGGGCTGCGCGAGCCCGGCCGATGCCGTGGAAGGCCGCGACCTCGTCTTCGACAGCCAGTCCTATTTCGCCGTCACCGTCGACACGCGCAAGGAAGACATCGAGCTTTATTGGCGCAATCCGGACAGCGGCCAGCCCTTCGGTGGTCTCGAGGCGCTGAAGACCTGGACGGCGAGCAAGGGCCGCCCGCTGGCCTTCGCCACCAACGCGGGCATCTACGACCGCGAATTCAAGCCGCTCGGTCTTTACGTGGAGAACGGCAAGACCGTCGTCCCGCTCAACCTGGCGCACGGCAATCCGCGCTCTGGCAATTTCTCGCTGCTGCCCAACGGCGTCTTCGCCGTGTACGACGACGGCAGCACCGAGGTGCGCACCAGCGACGATTTTCGCGCCGCGGGACGCAAGCCGCGCTGGGCCACGCAGTCCGGTCCCATGCTGGTGATCGACGGCGAGATCAACACGCAGTTCGAGAATGGCTCGGACAGCATGAAGTGGCGAAGCGGCGTCTGTGCGAAAACGCCACGCGAGGTGGTCTTCGTCGTCAGCCGCGCGCCGGTGAACTTCCACAGTTTCGCCCGCCTCTTCCGCGACGAGATCGGCTGCCGGAATGCGCTGTTCCTCGACGGCAGCATTTCCCAGGCCTACACCCCCGAGGCCGGCTATATGGGAGCGCCTGCGTTCATGACGAAGCCATATGCCGGCATCATCGCGGCGTTTCCGAAGAAACGATGATGCCGGACAGTCCGGCGCGCTCCCCTATCGTGTCTCGCGCCATGAGTGGCAGTTTCCCGGGGTAACGAGGCAGCGCAAGGGTGAGTATTCGGCGATGGCGAAATCGGACGGCCGCTCTATGAGGTCTCCGCCGTCCAGCCACGATGGACGGGGTTTTCCTTTGAGGACGAACCTGTCCCAGATCGCATCCGAAAAAGCCGCGTGCCCATGGGAATGCATCCTCAGCTGGTCGTTGAAGACGCCCGGACCCGTCACCCTCGATATCTCGCGCATATATTCCAGGAACGACGAACTTGGGATGGTTCCAGCGACGACGTAGGGCCGTTCGCTCAGCGCGCCACGGGAAAGATCGAATCGTCTTGCCTGCTCGTCGAGCAGCCGGAGGAAGAATGGGTTGTCAGGATGGGAGGCAAAGACGTCGGTGTTGAATTGCCCATCCATACCCAGCGTAGGATTCTGGGTCACCCCGCCGGTAAGCACTTCGTCCGCCTTTGCCTTCAGCGGCACGACGCCGAACCCGGGGGTCAATGCGTCGTCCGTGTCCAGGTACATGCCACCCTCCTTATATTGGATGTAGTTCCTCAGGATATCGCCGGCGGCAGGCAGATCTCGCTTAGACCTATCGTTGGCCTGGAAGAATTCGAACACCTTGGCGTACCTGGTCGACTTGAATTCCCGGAACATATCGCTCTTACGCAGATCCACGATCCCCACATGCGGCAGTAGCGCACGCAGCGACGCCATGGCTTCCGGCGTTTCATCGTCGAGCAATACGTACAATATGACTTGGTAACCTCGTCGCTTGGCGATGGACGCGTTAGCATTCATGACATCGGCCAGCAGGTCGCCGCTGATGCCGTTCGCGCGATTCGTCAGGAGCGCATCCTTATCGCCCAGCCAGATCTGGTTTATGTGCCTGGGGATCTCGCTACGTGTACCGGGAGTAGGAACAGGCCACGCCACGAGATCGCGGCTCAGGCCGAATTGCCGCATGGCTGCCCTCTTCTCAGCGGCGTCTGCAAGGGGCGGCGGCAAGCTGGGCCCGCCAAGGGATGACGGCTCCAGGACGGTATACCGCCATGTCCGCGCACTCTCGTCGTACTCCACATAACGACCGCTCGGCGTTTTCCATTTGCAGACCGACAGATCGAAGGTGATGCTGGTGGATGCGAGATCTTCCAGAACGATCTGGATGGTTCCATCATGGGCCTGTCCGGGGATGCCTTTCAGGTGTCCCGTGCCCCAATGGGGTTCGCCCCAGGCGAGCGGCGCAGGCCGCTCGGGAGGACGGCCGGAAGATGTCTTCGCCGCAACCAATCGGGGCTCGGATGACTTTGCCGGCTTGCGCAAAGCCTTGCCTCCGCTGAGCAACCCTCCTTCGTCGCGTTGCCACCGCCCGTGCCGGTACACCACCCGCACATTGAAAGCACGAGAACGCGCGGGATCGCGCACGCGTACCGTTACCCAGCCATCGTCGGAAAACACCTCGAACACCCCGCCTCGTTCCGCGATGTAGGTCTTCCCGCCGCTTTCATAGAACTGTCCCGCAGTCGCCTTGCCGGGCCGGTTGGGCATCCGCGTCAACTGCTCCAGGGTAATGGCCGTCTGCGAAAACTCGGCATTGAGGCTACCGTCGGGGTCGAATCCCTTGATTCGCCGCACCGCCGTTTCGATCGCTTCGCTCGCCTCGTCCACGCTCGCGAAGTGGCTCTTCTGCGCCAGTCTCAGCAGGTACTTCGGCTGAAATACCTTCAGCCCCTGGCCGACCTCAAACGCGTCCGCCCAGAGGAAGGCCACGTCCCACAGGGCAGCGGTGCTGCGACCGCGTTGCAGGTTCTCGATGGCGCTGCTCAGATCGACGCCCATGAGGGTTGCCGTCCCGATCGCGCATAGCGCCGCTCCCGCGCCTCCCGTAGCGGCGGTGCATATGCCGAACGTGGCAAAGCGGACGCCCTTGATGACCTGCTCCCGGATCACTTCACCCCGGCTGGTCGTTGCTTCGTCCGCGTCACTTATCAGGTCACGCAGCGATTCGTCGCACCCGGCCCTGAAATCCTGGATCGGCGCGTAGGAGGTGCTGAAACCCGCTGAATAAGGAGCGCCGAGCGCGCCTTCAATCACGTTGCGGTCGCGCGCCAGTGACCTGTCGGCAAGGTATTGCTTGAATTCGCTCGTCCTGAGAAGGCTCAGGAAATGAGCATCCTGCTTGTAGACGACCCGCCCGAAAGGCCCCTCTGGCACGAAGATGAAACTGTCGCGCAGGAGTTCCTTGCTGTCCGGTCCCGCGGGCCACTTCCGCGAAACCACCCATACGCCGGAAATTCGCTTGCCAGCCAGCCGGAACCCGGCGATCTCCACCTCGGGCCGGGAGATGCTTCCAGGCAACGCAGCCAGCGTGTCCTTCAGCCACCGATAATCGTAGGGGTTGAGATGGCCCTTGGAGTGCTCGATGGCGGCCGCCAGTTGCATCTCCAGTATCTGCGTGGCCACGCGAAGATCCTGCGAGGTTTGCCGGCGAGGATCGTCAGGATCGAGCAACGCCTCCACGGTCTTGATGTAATCGCTCCCTGCGTACGTCCGCCGCAGGTTGAGCATGACGCTCAGTTTGACGTCGGATGCATTCAGCCGGGCGGCGATCGAAGAATCGCTGGAGCTCAGCGTGGCATCGCGCTCGAAATCGGTGTTCTCGGCAAAGAAATTGTCGCCGTGCTTGCGGTAACCGTCGAGAACCCAATCGGTCCACTTCAGGTGCCGGCCCTTGTAGTCGATGAAGATCGTATCCGGGTCCACCTCGCGATCATCCGGAACAAGCTTCTCCTTGTGGAAGAACGCCGTTAACTTCTGGCGCTCCTTGCGCCGGGTGAATTCCCTGAGCGTCGGCAGGTGCTGCTCGTTGAACGCCCGGTTCTTCGCCGCCACCGCGTTGTAACGGGCGAGCAGCAGGGGTAGTTCAGGGACCCTCGACAGTTGCTCGAGGCCCGCCAGCATCAGGTCCGTTTTTCCCTCTGACCACCTGCGCAGGTTGTCGCGGAAACGGTGGCCGGGATAGGGATTGAACTGCAGATTGTCGCCCCAGGACGCCGGCTTGTTGCAGATGCCTTCGAAGAACTGCGCCACCACCGTCTCCCGTCCCGCTGCCGACGCAGCGAGAGCGACCTGCCTGAGAGATGACGAGGGGTTGTCGCCTGCGGGCGCCGGAGACGGGCTGGCGGCGCAGAGGCTGCTGCGCTCGCCCGCGGCAGCCTGACTCAGCCGGTGGATGTCCAGGTATTGGAAGAAGTCCTGCCGCTCGTCGAACAAAGACTGGCCGCTCCCGGGCCGATAGAGCACGGCGCCGTCTTCATTCCCTTTCGCGTCGCTGCGGAGGAAGACCAGCCACTGCGGCAGTACGACGGATTCCCCGCCAGGCCCTGTCGAAAGCGTCAGCGTGCCGGCCCGGACGGAGGCGGAGTCGTTCATGGCCTCGAGGACGATATCGAGGCCCTTGATCGAGGCCTCCCGTCCACCGGTGAGGTGCCCCTTCAGCTTCGCCTCCAGGACGGCTTTGCGGAATTCCGCCTCGACGAGGGCCGCGTATCCGTCCTGAAAGCCCGATCGCTGCGTCCTGAAGCGTTCAAGCCGTTCCGTCATGGACATCCGGCAGGATGGCTCGGCGAATAGGCCCACGATGATCCGCTGATGCGCATCCGGCACGGCTTGCTCCGCATGCTTCACCGTGGCCTGCGAGACATCCATGCCCGCGCCCGTGCCCAGGCAGGCGTTCGCCAGGGAAAGTTGGTAAATGACCGGAATCCGTATGTCACCCACCTCGACGACCTGGTCGAGAGATAACCGATAGTCCTCGGGATCGCCGTCGACGTCGTGCTGCCGAAGCGCCTGCCGGAAGTGTGCCTGAGCGGTTCGATCCGGGCTTCCGGGAAAATCGCGCAACGCCTGGTACCTGTCGCCGACGGCCGCCGCGTCATCGAGCCAGCGCTTCTGCTCCGGCTCGGAAGCCCGGGCGAGCCAGTGCATGTCGTGATCGCGATTCCAGTACCGTTGCAGGGCCTCGAAGGTCCGGCGTTCATCGGCGATGTCCGCAGGCGAGGCGGCCTGCACGCCGGTCGCCACGACGTCCGGGCCCGCGGCGGCTATGGGCAGCGGTATCTCTTCGTTCCCGCTCGCAGCGCGGCCGGTCATACCCGGGACAACCGCAAGCGACATGATGAGGATGCCGGTCGGCAATATCGGGCGAGCCCTGTACATGTCGTACTCCTTCCTTGGTAGAAGGGACGATATGAAACCGGCTTCGGGTTGTATGCAGGACTATTCCGACAAGAGCGGCGATGACGCTCCAGCCGTACGGAGCATCAGGACATCACGCCAGCATGCGCAGGCAGATCGCCTCATAGAGATCCGGCAACCGCTCGAGATCGGCGATGGACACGCATTCGTCCACTTTGTGGATCGTGGCATTGACCGGACCCAGTTCGATCACCTCGGCACCCATCGGCGCGATGAAGCGGCCGTCGGAAGTACCGCCCCCCGTGCTCTGCTCCGGATCGATGCCGCAAAGCTCGCGGCACACGCCGAGCACGGTCTCGCGCAGTCGGCCTCCCGGGGCAGCGAGGAACGGGTGGCCGGAGAGGTGCCAGTCGATGGCGAAGTCCACGCCATGCGCACGAAGGATGGCTTCCGTCCTTTCGCGAAGATCTCCGGCGGTGCTCGCCGTGGAGAAA
Organism: Luteibacter sp. SVR4-7G; assembly: GCF_056755555.1. Classification (NCBI taxonomy): domain Bacteria; kingdom Pseudomonadati; phylum Pseudomonadota; class Gammaproteobacteria; order Lysobacterales; family Rhodanobacteraceae; genus Luteibacter; species Luteibacter sp. SVR4-7G. The sequence continues at coordinate 70,607 of NZ_JBPGXO010000010.1, forward strand.
CGGAAGTTGATCAGCGCAACCAATTCGCCCGGGATGACGTTGTTCGCGCCCGTGCCTGCGTTGATGTTCGACACCTGGAACGAGGTGGGCGGAAAATCGGCGTTGCCTGCATCCCAGTGTTCCGCCACGAGCGCCGCGAGCGCCGGAGCAAAAGCGTGGATTGGATTGCGCGCCTTCTCCGGGTAGGCTACATGGCCTTGTACCCCGCGCACCGTGAGTGTGGCGGACAGTGAGCCGCGGCGCCCCACGCGGATCAGGTCGCCGAGCTTCGCCTTCGCAGACGGCTCGCCGACCACACAGGCATCGATGCGCTGCCCCGTGCGCTCGAAATGCGTGACGACTTCGCGCACGCCATGCAGCGCCACGCCCTCCTCGTCGCTGGTGAGCAGCAGGCCGACGGTGCCGGCATGATCGGGATGCGCGGCGACGAAGCGTTCCAGGGCTACGACCATGGCGGCCACGGAACCCTTCATGTCGGCCGCGCCGCGTCCATAGAGCAGCCCGTCGCGCTCGGTCGGCTCGAACGGCGGCGAAGCCCAGCGATCCTCCGGCCCGGTCGGCACCACGTCGGTGTGGCCGAGGAAGGCGACCACGGGCCCATCGCTGCCGTGGGTTGCCCAGAGGTTGTCCACGTCGCCGAAGCGCAGCTGCTCGATGCGGAAACCGAGCCGCTCGAGTCTCGCCGCGATCAACGGCAGGCAGCCCGCGTCGTCCGGCGTCACCGAGCGGCGGCGGATGAGGTCGCATGTAAGCGCCAGGACGGGCGACATGGCAGGCGCGGTCACTTTCCGAACCGCTTCTTGAACGCGTTATCGGTGAAGCCGACGGAGACCTCGTCGCCGTCCACCACCACCGGCCGCTTGATCAAGGCCGGATATTCCTTCAACAGCAAGGTCCACTCCGGGTCCGTCCGCGGGTCCTTCCGCTGCGGCAGCAAGGTACGCCACGTCGTGGACGCCTTGTTCACCAGCTTCTCCCATCCGCCGAGCTTCTCCGCCCACGCGTTCAGCGTGGCCGAAGGCACGGGCGTCGCGCGGTAATCGACGAACTCGTGCGCCACGTCGAAGCGGGTGAGCCAGTTGCGCGCCTTCTTGCAGGTATCGCAGGTGGGCAGGCCGTAGACCGTGATCGCCATGGTTCAGTCGCCGCTGCGCAGGAGTTCGTTGATGCCGGTCTTCGCACGGGTCTTCTCGTCGACCTGCTTCACGATCACTGCCGCGTAGAGACTGTGGCTCCCGTCCTTCGCGGGCAGGCTGCCGGACACGACCACGCTTCCCGCGGGTACGCGGCCGTAGCTGACCTCGCCGGTGGCTCGGTTGTAGATGCGCGTGGACTGCCCGAGGAAGACGCCCATGCCGATCACCGAGCCCCTTTCCACCACCACGCCTTCCACCACCTCGGAACGGGCGCCGATGAAGCAACCATCCTCGATGATGGTCGGGTTGGCCTGCAGGGGCTCCAGTACGCCGCCGATGCCCACGCCACCGGAAAGGTGCACGTTGGCGCCGATCTGTGCACAGGAACCCACCGTGGCCCACGTATCGACCATCGTGCCGGCACCCACGTAGGCGCCGATGTTGGTGTAGCTCGGCATCAGCACAGCGTCCTTCGCGATATGCGCGCCGCGGCGTACCAGCGCACCCGGGACCACGCGCGCACCGAGGTTCGCGTACTCGGTGGCGTCGCCTTCGGTGAAGCGCAGCGGCACCTTGTCGAAGGCGCTGGACGGACCGCCGTCCATCACGCGGTTGCCGTTCATGCGGAAATACAGCAGCACCGCCTTTTTCAGCCAGGCGTTGACCGTCCAGCCACCCTTCCCGTCCGGCTCGGCCACCCGGCGCTCGCCGGATTCGAGCAGGTTGAGAACCTGCTCAACCGCGTCGCGCAGATCGCCTTCCATTTCGTTCTGGGTGAGCGAGGCGCGGCGCTCGAAGGCGTCATCGATGAGGGATTCAAGCGTTTGCATCTGCATGATCTGAAGTCCTGGGGCTTTCGGAACCGATGTGGCGCAGCAGGCACGTCCGCAGGATCTCCCGGCGGTCGGGGGAAAGCGACGCGTTGCTGCGATCGGTAAGTTGGAAAAAATCCTCGACACGCTCACCGAACGTGGCGATGCGCGCATCATGCACGCGCACCTGCGCTTCGGCCAGAGCCTGGGCCACGGCGGCAAGCAGGCCGGGTCGGTCGGTGCATACGAGCGCGAGCTGGGTGCGTTCACCGGCATCGACGAATTCGATGCGCGGAGCCATCTGGAAATGGCGCAGGTGGCGGGAGATGCTGCGCTTGGCGGGACCGTGGCCGGCCGGCTGGGCGAGCGCGTGGCGCATCCGCGCGCGCAGTTCTTCCGCGCGCTGCAGCGAAGCGGGCGCCTGCGAATCGGATTCCAGCAGGAGGAAGGTATCCAGCGCCTTGCCTGTGCTGGAGACGAGGACGCGCGCTTCCATAACGGAAAAACGCAGGCGGTCCAGTACGGCGGTCACCGTGGCGAACAGGCCGTCGCGGTCGGGCGTGTAGATGAAAAGCTCGGTACTGCCACGCACGGAGAACGGATGCACTTCCACGAGCGGCGTCGCGCCGCGGGCGCGCAGGATGGCGGCCGTCTGCCATGCGATCTGTTCGGGACGATGGCGCAGGAAGCTCGAATCGGGGAACTCCGCCCAGACCCTGGCGATGTCCCCGGCATCCAGCTGCTCGGCCGCGAGTATGCCCAACGCTTTCTCGCGGCACTCGTGCACGCGCACGGCCGAATGCGCGGGCGGCGTGAGGTCGCTGCGCAGGGCGAAGCGCGTGGCCGTATAGAGGTCCGCGAGGAGGCGGTCCTTCCACGCGTTCCACAGCTTGGGACTGGTGCCGATGATGTCCGCGATCGTCAGCAGGTAGAGATGGTCGAGGTGCTCCCAGTCGCCGACTTCCGCGCCGAAGCGGTGCACCACGTCCGGATCGGTGATGTCCTGGCGCTGGGCGGTGGTGCTCATCGACAGGTGATGCCGGACCAGCCAGGCCACCAGTTCCACCTGTTCTTCCGGCAGCCCCAGGCGCATGCAGAAGGCGCGTGCCTCCTCCTCGCCCAGCACCGAGTGGTCGCCGCCGCGGCCCTTCGCGATGTCGTGGAACAGCGCGGCCAGGAGCAGCAGCTCGGGTCTTTCCAGGTGCGGCCAGACCTCGCAGGCAATCGGAAACTCGCGCCGCGCCGCCGGGTCGGCGAAGCGCGCCACGGTGCGCAGCACGCGCGTCGTGTGCTCGTCCACGGTGTAGACGTGGAACAGGTCGTACTGCATGCGTCCGACCACCTTGCCGAACGCGGGCAGGATGGCCGCGAGCAGGCCGTGCCGGTTCATCCGCCACAGCGCATCCACCGCGGGCGCGCCCCGGCGCAGCAGCGTGAGGAAGGCGCCGAGTACCTGCGGGTCGTCGGCCAGCGACTCGCCGTGTTGCGATACGGCGTGCTGGATGCGGCGCATGGTCTCCGCGGTGAAGCCGGTGATGTCCGGCTCGTCCAGCCGCGCGATGAATATCTCCACCAGCGACGACGGCCGGCGCACGAACAGGTGCGGATTGCGCGGCGCGATGCGCGAGCCATAGCGGACGTAATCGCTGCCGACCGGCTGCGGCTCCGCCACGGGATCGAGCATTTCCTCGAACCGCTCCACCAGTTGGGTGCCCGAGCGCTCGATCTGCGTCGCCGCGCGGTAATAGCCTTGCATGAACTGTTCGACGCCGAGGTTCTTCGCGTGCTCGTCCTCGAAGCCGAGGCGGGCCGCCAGCGCGCGCTGGTAGTCGAACAGCAGGCGCTCCTCGGCGCGGCCGGCCTCGAGGTGCAACGCGTAACGGTAGCGGCGCAGGGTTTCCTCCGCGCGGGTCAGGCGCGCGGCCTCGACCGGCTCCAGCAGGCCCTCGGCCACCATGGCGTCGAAGTCCGGCGCATTGGCAAGGCGCCGCCCGAGCCAGCGGATGGCGTCGAGCGTGCGGAGGCCACCGGGGCCGTCCTTGAGGTTCGGCTCGAGATTCTGCGCGGTGTCGTCGTAGCGAGCGTGGCGCGCGCCACGCTCCGCGACGCGCGCTGCCAGGTAGGCGCGCGGCGGCCAGATCGCCGGATCGTCGAGGATGCCGCGCAGGCGGTTGCCGAGCGATGGCAAGCCGACGAGACGCCGCGCGTCCAGCAGGCTGGTGAAGACGCTGACATCCTGGATGGCCAGCTCGCGGCATTCACCCACCGTGCGCACCGCGTGTCCGGGCTTCAGCCCGATGTCCCACAGGCAGGCGAAGAAATGCTCGAGTGCGCGCGAGAGGGCCGGCGAACTCTCTTCGACCAGCGCCAGCAGATCGACGTCGGAACGGGGAAACAGCATGCCGCGGCCAAAGCCGCCGACAGCGAAGAGGGCCGCTTCGGCACTGTCGCCGAGGCTCGCATGCCAGGCATGGACCACGACGCGGTCGACGATCTCGGCACGCCGGCGGGCCAGTGCCGACGCGTCCTCACCTTCCCGGAACGCGACGGCCAGCGCGCGGTCCACATCGCCCAGCAGCTGCCGCAGCGAACGCCGCGCCTCCGGCGATACGCCCGAACGGGGCACCACCTTCGGAAGGCGCGGTAGCGATGGCAGCGTCAAAACCAAACCCTCTCTGTGGGTAGGAGCGCGCCTTGCGCGCGACAGCTTTTGGGGCCGTGAGCCGCAGGGCCTGTGCTTTTCGCGAAAATCTGTCGCGCACAAGCGCGCTCCTACATCATCGCGTCAGGCGGTGCGCTTCAGGCCGCGTCCGGCCAGGGCGTCAGGATTTCGAAGCCATCCTCGGTAACGGCAACGGTGTGTTCCCACTGGGCCGACAGGGAGTGGTCCTTGGTGACCACCGTCCAGCCGTCCGGCAGGGACTTGGTCTGCGGCTTGCCGGCGTTGATCATCGGCTCGACGGTGAAGGTCATGCCGGGCTTCAACTCCAGGCCAGTGCCGGGCCGGCCGTAATGCAACACCTGGGGCTCGTCGTGGTAGACCTTGCCAATGCCGTGGCCGCAGTACTCGCGGACCACCGAGAAACCCGCCGCCTCGGCGTGCTTCTGGATCGCCGCGCCCACGTCGCCCAGCGTCGCGCCCGGCCGCACGGCCTGGATGCCCTTCATCATGGCCTCGTAGGTGGTCTCCACCAGGCGCTTCGCCAGCACGCTGGGCGTGCCCACGTAGTACATGCGGCTGGTGTCGCCGTGCCAGCCGTCCTTGATGACCGTCACATCGATATTCACGATGTCGCCGTCCTTCAGGACCTTGGTCGGGCTGGGAATCCCGTGGCAGATCACGTGGTTGACCGAGGTGCAGGTGGTTTTCGGGTAGCCGCGGTAGCCCACGTTCGCGGGAATGGCCTTCTGCACGTTCACGATGTGGTCGTGGGCGAGCTGGTCCAGTTCTTCGGTGGTGACCCCGGGCTTCACGTGGGGCACCAGCATCGCCAGGACCTCGGCGGCCAGCCGGCCGGCCTCGCGCATGGCCTGGATCTCTTCGGGGGTCTTCGGTACGACTGGCATACGATCTCTCTTTTCCTTTGCCCTTCAGGGGATTGGGCCTGCCATCCCAGATGGGGGCGCCCCTCCCGGTTGCCAGCCCCGGCTTGCGACCGGGCGGCTCCGCGGGCTACAATTAGCGAGTTTTGCTGTCCGGCGCAGCCACCCAGAGGGTGGCCACGGCGGCGAATCGAAGCGCGATTGTAACCGCACGGCGCCACCCTTGGCCCCGGCGCGAGGCAATCGCTTACCGCCACACACGTATCGGCACCGTCTTCGGGGTGCCCGTCCTTTCCAGGACGGGTCGAAGCCGGGGATACGTGGAGGTCCCAACCCCCATAGAACCGCCAAGACGGTTCGCCCAGGAGTATTCCATGGCACAAGTCACCATGCGCGAGATGCTGGAAGCCGGCGTCCATTTCGGTCACCAGACCCGTTACTGGAACCCCAAGATGGCTCCGTACATCTTCGGCGCCCGCGGCAAGATCCACATCATCAACCTCGAGAAGACCCTCCCGCTCTTCACCGACGCGATGAACTTCCTCTCGGGCCTGGCCCAGAAGGGCGGCACCATCCTGTTCGTCGGCACCAAGCGTTCCGCCCGCGAAGCCCTCGCCGAGGAAGCCGCGCGCGCCGGCCAGCCCTTCGTCACCGCCCGCTGGCTCGGCGGCATGCTCACCAACTTCCGCACGGTGAAGCAGTCGGTCGCCCGCCTGAAGGAACTCGAGGCCGCCGAAACCGACGGTTCGTTCGACCGCCTGGTGAAGCATGAAGTGCTGGCCCGCCGCCGCGAGCGCGAGAAGCTGCAGAACTCGCTGGGCGGCATCAAGGACATGAACCGTCTGCCGGACGCCCTCTTCATCGTGGACATCGGCCACGAAGACATCGCCGTCCAGGAAGCCCGCAAGCTCGGCATCCCGGTCGTCGCCGTCGTCGATACCAACTACGACCCGGCCCTCGTCGACTACGCCATCCCGGGTAACGACGACGCCATCCGCGCCATCCAGCTCTACGCCCGCGCCGCCGCCGACTCCATCCTGGAAGGCAAGGCCGCCGCTCCGAACGCCGCCCGTGGCGACGCCAACGAGTTCGTGGAACTGGACGAGGAAGGCAACCCGGTCGCCAAGGACGAGGCACCGCGCGGCGAGCGTCGTGGCGCCCCGGCCAAGAAGGGTGCACCGCGTCGTGAAGGCGGTCGTGAGGGTGGCCGCGGCGCGCGCGCTTAAGCGCCCTGCCCCGTAGCTTCCGTATCACCCGGCGCCGCGGCACCACCGCCGCGGCGCCCATCAAAACTTTGAGGATTTACCATGGCTGAGATCACCGCGGGCCTCGTCAAGGAACTGCGTGAGCGTTCCAGCGTCGGCATGATGGAGTGCAAGAAGGCGCTCGTCGAAAACAACGGCGACATCGAAGCGGCAATGGAATGGCTGCGCAAGAACGGCCTTGCCAAGGCCGACAAGAAGGCCGACCGCGTCGCCGCCGAAGGCCTCATCGCCGTCGCGCAGAAGGGTGGCAAGGGCGTCCTGGTCGAAGTCAACAGCGAAACCGACTTCGCCTCGCGCAACGAGCAGTTCATCGAATTCACCAAGAAGGTCGCCAACGTCGCCCTCGAGACCGGCGCCGCCGACATCGACGCGCTGAAGGCCGCCCAGCTGGACGGCGCCACGGTCGAGGAGAAGGCCAAGGAGCTGACCCTCACCATCGGCGAGAAGTTCGACGTGCGCCGCCTTGCCCGCGTCGAAACCGACGGCGTGCTCGGCGCCTACTCGCACGGCGGCCGCATCGGCGTGCTCGTGGCGCTCAAGGGCGGTTCGGAAGAACTGGCCAAGGGTATCGCCATGCACGTCGCCGCGATGAACCCCAAGTTCATCAAGGCGGAAGACGTTCCGGCCGATTTCCTCGAGAAGGAAAAGGAAATCGAGCTGTCGAAGATGACCGACAAGGAAAAGAGCAAGCCGGCCGACATCCTCGACAAGATCGTCACCGGCAAGGTCAACAAGATCCTTGCGGAAGTCACGCTCGTGGGCCAGTCCTACGTGATCGATACGGACGTCACGGTCGCCGAAGCCCTCAAGAAGGCCGGTGCCGAGATCGTCTCCGTCGAGCGTCTCGCCGTCGGCGAAGGCATCGAGAAGGTGGCGGACGACTTCGCCGCCGAAGTGATGAAGCAGGCGGGCCTGGCGTAACAGCCGCCTGCATTGCATGAAGAGGCCGCGAGCGATCGCGGCCTTTTTTTTGGAGCAGGGATGGGGGCGGCGCCCAAAGCGCGACCTCGGACACCAATTCATCTGCCCGTAACAAACTACGCGCGCTACACTACGGCCGTTTTGCCCCACACAATCTGGAGATCCCTCATGAGCAATTCGCTGAACCACCGCCGCATCCTGCTCAAGCTCTCCGGTGAAGCTCTGATGGGTAGCGAGGATTACGGCATCGACCCGCAGGTGATCGGCCGTCTCGCGAAGGAAATCCTCGAAGTCCACCAGGCCGGCGTACAGGTCGGCGTCGTCATCGGCGGCGGCAACATCTTCCGCGGCGCGGGCCTGGCGGCAGCGGGCATGGACCGCGTCACCGGCGACCACATGGGCATGCTTGCCACCGTGATGAACGCGCTGGCCATGCAGGACGCCATCGAGAAGCTGGGCGGCGAAGCGCGCACCATGAGCGCCATCAAGATCAACGAGGTGTGCGAGGACTTCATCCGCCGCCGCGCCATCCGTCATCTCGAGAAAGGCCGCGTGACGCTGTTCGCCGCCGGCATCGGCAATCCGTTCTTCACCACCGATTCCGCCGCCGCCCTGCGCGCCGTCGAAGTGGGGGCGGACCTGCTGCTGAAGGCCACCAAGGTCGACGGCGTCTATTCGGCGGATCCGAAGCGGGTCGCCGGCGCGGAACGCTACGAGCACCTCACCTACAACCAGGTGATCGAGCGCCGCCTCGAGGTGATGGATACCGCCGCCATCGCCCTGTGCCGTGAGAACAAGCTGCCGCTGCGCATCTACGACATGACCCAGCCGGGAAACCTCATGCGGATCATGCGCGGGGAGCCGGTCGGCACCCTGGTCGACGCCGGCTGAACCGCCGCCGCGGCCCCGCCGGGCGCGCTGCTATACTCGCCTGCTGACCCGCTCCACCGGACGAACCCATGATCAACGACATCAAGAAAGATGCTGAAACCCGCATGGGCAAGAGCATCGACTCGCTGAAGCACGACCTCAAGACGATCCGCACCGGTCGCGCCAATCCGTCGATCCTCGAGAACATCAAGGTCCCGTACTACGGCACCGACACCCCCCTCGCCCAGGTCGCCAACGTGACCACGCCGGATGCGCGGTCGCTGTCGGTGAAGCCGTTCGACAAGAGCATGATCGGTCCGATCGAGAAGGCGATCATGGCTTCCGACCTGGGCATCACGCCGACCACCATGGGCATGGACATCCGGCTCAACTTCCCTCCGCCGACCGAGGAGCGCCGCAAGGAGCTCGCGAAGAGCGTGGCGAAGGAAGGCGAACAGGCCAAGATCGCGATCCGCAACGTGCGACGCGACGCGATCCAGCACATCGACAAGCTGCTCAAGGACAAGACCATCACGGAAGACGACAAGAAGCGCGCCGACGACGAGATCCAGAAACTGACGGACAAGTACGTCAAGAACGTCGACGACGTGGTCAAGGAAAAGGAAAAGGAGCTGATGGCGCTCTGACGCGCCATCGGTTTGCCGCTCATGGCAGCGACGTCCGTCGACCGGATTCCCCGCCACCTCGCCATCGTGATGGATGGGAACGGCCGCTGGGCGAAGCAGCGCCTTCGCCCGCGCACGTTCGGCCACCACGCTGGCCAGAAGGCGGTGCGGGAAGCGGTGGAGTTCTGCCTGCGCCGCGGCATCGCCTCGCTCACGCTGTTCGCCTTCTCAAGCGAGAACTGGCAGCGGCCCGCCACCGAGGTGTCGGCGCTGATGGAACTGTTCCTGAAGGCGATCGACAAGGAAGTGGACGAATTGCATGGCAATGGCGTGCGCGTGCGCTTCATCGGCGACCTCGACGCTTTCGCGCCCGAACTGCGCAAGCGCATGCTCGGCGCGATGGAACGCACGGCCGGCAACACCGCGCTCAACATGAACGTGGCCGTGAACTACGGCGGCCGCTGGGACATCGCGCATGCCGCGCGCCTTGTCGCCGAGGCCGTCGCGCGCGGTGAATTCCGCGCCGACGAGATCGACGAAGACCGCCTGAACAGCTACACCAGCCTCGCCGACCAGCCCCCGCTCGACCTCTTCATCCGCACGGGCGGCGAGCGCCGGGTAAGCAACTTCCTGCTCTGGCAGATCGCCTATGCCGAGCTTTATTTCACCGACACCCTGTGGCCCGACGTCGACCAGGCCTGCCTCGCCGAGGCACTCGACGACTATGCCCGCCGCGAGCGCCGTTACGGGCGCACCGGCGAACAGATCACTGGTTGACGCCGGAACCCCATGCTGAAGCAACGCATCACTACCGCCGCAATCCTCATCCCGCTGGTCCTGGCGCTCATCCTGCTGCCACCCACGCTGTTCTTCGCCGCCCTCGTCGCCATCGTCTTCGTCGGTGCCGCGTGGGAATGGAGCCTGCTGGCCGGCTGCCGCTCGCCCTTGAGCCGCGGCATCGTGGCCGGCGCGGCCGCGGCGATCTTCATTGCCCTCCTGATCGTCAGGACGCCTGGTCTGCTCGTCGTCCTGACGCTGGCCGGCGTGGCCTGGTGGATCGGCTGCTGCTTCTGGCTGCGCCATTTCACCTTTGCCGCCGCGCCCAACGCCGAGAACCGCATGCTCAAGCTGGGCGCCGGCGCGCTCGTGATCGTGCCGACCCTCGCCTCCGCGATCCTGCTGCATTCCGGCGTGCGCGGAAACTGGTGGACGCTCGTCGCCCTGGTCATCGTCTGGGCCGCCGACACCGGCGCCTACTTCAGCGGTCGTCACTTCGGCCGGCGCAAGCTGGCGCCACGCATCAGCCCGGGGAAGACCTGGGCGGGCGTCTACGGCGCCCTGCTGGCAGGCGGCCTGGTCGCCCTCCTCGGCGGCTACCTGCTTGGCGTCCGCGAAGGCGCGCAACTGATCGGCCTTCTGCTGCTCGGCGTCGTCACCGTCGCCATTGCCGTGGTGGGCGACCTCTTCGAAAGCCTGATGAAGCGTCATGCCACGGTGAAGGATTCCGGCAGCCTGTTTCCCGGACACGGCGGCCTGCTGGACCGCCTCGATAGCGTCTTCGCTGCACTGCCGGTATTCGTCGCCGGCAAACTCCTGCTGGGGCTCTGACCATGGCCCCGCGTCAGGTCGCCGTGCTCGGCGCCACCGGCTCCATCGGCGGCAGCACGCTCGACGTGATCGCGCGGCATCCGGACCGCTTCCGCGCCACCGTGCTTGCCGCCAACCGCGACAGTGCCGGGCTCGCGGCGCTCTGCGAACGCTTCCGTCCGCAACTCGCCATCGTGGCGGATCCTGCGATGGAAGCCGACCTCGCCCGCCGCCTTGCCGCCGCGAACGTTCGCTGCGAGGTTGCCAGCGGTGCCGATGCCGTGACCGTGGCGGCGGCCGGTCCGCTCTGCGACACGGTGGTGGCAGCCATCGTCGGCGCGGCGGGACTCGAGTCCACGCTGGCCGCGGCCCGCGCCGGCAAGCGCCTGCTGCTGGCCAACAAGGAGTCCATCGTGATGGCGGGCGCCTTGCTGCTCGAGGCCCTGCGCGAGGGCGGCGGCGACCTCATCCCGATCGACTCCGAACACAACGCCATCTTCCAGTGCCTGCCCGGCGGGCGGCCGGACCTGGGCCGGGCCGGCGTACGCCGGATCATCCTCACCGCCTCGGGCGGGCCCTTCCGCGGCCGCACGCGCGCGGAGCTCGGCCGGGTGACGCCCAGCGAGGCCTGCGCCCATCCCAAGTGGTCGATGGGGCAAAAGATCTCGGTGGACTCGGCCACCCTGATGAACAAAGGGCTCGAGGTGATCGAGGCCCACCACCTGTTCGCTGCGCCGGTCGACGCCATCGAGGTGGTGGTACATCCGCAGAGCCTGGTCCATTCGATGGTCGATTACGTCGACGGCTCGGTGCTTGCCCAGCTCGGCAATCCCGACATGCGCACGGCCATCGCCTGCGCCCTCGCATATCCCGACCGGATCGAGGCCGGGGTGACCCCGCTGGACCTGGCCGCACATGCCCGGCTCGACTTCGAGAAGCCGGACACCGACACCTTCCGCTGCCTCGCCCTGGCCTTCGATGCCCTGCGCGAGGGCGGCGACGCCACGGCGATCCTCAACGCCGCCAACGAGGTGGCCGTGGCGGCCTTCCTGGCCGGCTCCCTTCCCTTCCTCGGCATCGCCGACCTCGTCGAGCGGGTGCTCACGGAACTGCCGGCCCAACCCGTGGTCGATGTCCAGACCCTCGTCGCCCGCGACGCCGAGGCGCGCCGTGCCGCCAGGGGCGTGCTCCATCGCGCTTACTGCTAAACTCGCTCCACCCAAACGTTTTTCCACCGAGACCCACCCTCCCCGATGAGCCCCGTACTAGGTTCCGTGTTCTGGCTGCTGGTCACGCTTGGCGTGCTGGTGACCTTCCATGAATTCGGCCATTACTGGGTCGCGCGCCGCTGTGGCGTGCGGGTGCTGCGTTTTTCCGTGGGCTTCGGCCGTCCGCTCTGGCGCCGCGTCGCCAGGGACGGTACCGAATACCAGATCGCCGCCATTCCCCTGGGCGGCTACGTGAAGATGCTCGATGCCCGCGAAGGCGACGTCCCTGCCGCCGAGCGCGGCCAGGAGTTCACCGGCAAGTCGGTGTGGAAGCGCATCGCCATCGTCGCCGCCGGCCCCGCGTTCAACCTCATTTTCACCATCGCCGCGTTCTGGGCGATGTACATGGTCGGGAAGCCCGACGTGGCCCCGATCGTCACCGCCGATCCCGGCACCGTTGCCGCCGTCGCCGGCATTCGCCCGGGCGACCGCCTGGTCGCCATGAACGGCGACCCGGTGAACAACTGGAGCGATGCCACCGAGGTACTCGCCAACGGCCTGCTCGGCAGCGAGCCGCTGCCGGTGCGGGTGAAGGGCACGGACGGTACGCAGCGCGATGTCGTGCTGCCCCTCCAGCGCCTCGACGCCGGCGGCGACATCGGCAAGCGCTTCACCCAGCTCGGCATGAGCCTCCAGGCGCCGCCCGTCGTCGGCGAGGTGGTCAAGGGCGACCCCGCCTCCCTCGCCGGGATCCGCCCGGGCGATCGCATCCTCAGCGTCAACGGCAAGCCTGTCTCGGATTTCGACGACTTCACCAGGCTCGTGCCGGAGCAGGCCGCCATCTCGCCCAAGCTCGCCGTGGCGGTCCAGCGCGACGGCCAGACGAGGACCTTCGAGATCACCGCGCGGATGAAGTCCGAGCAGGGCCAGCCCACCCGCTGGCTCATCGGCGTGGCCCGCCAGCCGCTCGAAGAGGCCACCCTGCGTTACGGCCCGGTCCGCGCCTTCAGCGAATCGCTGCGCGCCACCTGGGCGGGCACGGCATCCACCTTCAACCTCATCGGAAAGATGCTGTCGGGGGAGGCTTCGACGAAGAACCTCTCCGGCGTCATCGGCATCGCGCAGGTCGCGAACGATTCGGCCAACCGTGGCCTGGGCTGGTTCCTCAACTTCCTCGCCCTGGTGTCGCTCAGCCTGGCCATCCTGAACCTGCTGCCGATCCCGGTCTTGGACGGTGGACACCTGCTGTATTACCTTATCGAGTTGGTCAAGGGCAGTCCGGTCAGCGAGCGCACCATGATCGCCGGCCAGTACGTGGGGATCGTCCTGCTGTTCACGTTGATGGGGCTGGCGTTCTTCAACGACATACAACGCATGCTTGTCTCGTGAGCCGCCAGCTCACGACGCAACCGTATTACCCAGGCTCCTGGCGCACCCGCGCCCTGCGCCGAACGACGCAAGGCAAGAGTCTTGCGCGTGCTCCTCTTCGGTTGCCGGCCTCGTCCGCCGTCGACTGGAATTAACCCAACGGAATCGACGATGAAGCGTATCGCCGCCCTGATCCTGCTTGCCTCCCTGTCCGCAAATGCGCTTGCCGCTTTCGAGCCGTTCGTCGTTTCCGACATCCGTATCGATGGCCTGACCCGCATTGCGCAGGGTACGGTGCTGAGCTACCTGCCGATCGAGAAGGGGGAAACCCTCAGCGACGACAAGGCACAGGCCGCCATTCGCGCCCTCTACCAGACCAAGTTCTTCAGCGACGTGGAACTCGACCGCCAGGGCGACATCCTGGTGATCAAGGTCGTCGAACGTCCCGCCATCGCCAAGCTCACGCTGCGCGGCAACAAGGACATCAAGGAAGACGACCTGCGCAAGGGCCTGAAGGAGATCGGCCTGGCCGAAGGCGAGACCTTCGACCGCCTCTCGCTCGACCGCGTGCAGCAGGAGCTGATCCGCCAGTACTACAACCGCGGCAAGTACAACGTGTCGGTCGATCCGCACGTCACCCGGCTCGATCGCAACCGCGTCGCGATCGACATCGAAATCCGCGAAGGCAAGGCGGCGAAGATCAAGGAGATCAACGTCGTCGGCAACAAGGCCTTCACGGACAAGCAGATCCGCGACGGTTTCGAATCGAACACGACGAACTGGCTGTCCTGGTATTCCAAGGACGACCAGTACTCGCGCGAGAAGCTCTCCGGCGACCTGGAGAAGCTCAGCAACTACTACATGAACCGTGGCTACGCCGACTTCGGCATCGATTCCACCCAGGTGGCGATCAGCCCGGACAAGCGCGCCATGTACGTGGACGCCAGCGTGAAGGAAGGCGAGGTCTATACCGTCTCCGACGTCAAGCTGCTCGGCGAGCTCATCCTCCCGGAAGACACCCTGCGCAAGCTGGTCTTCATCCACAAGGGCGACACCTTCAACCGTGGCGCCATCGAGGCCAGCACGGACGCGATCAAGGGCATCCTGGCGAACATCGGTTACGCATTCGCCAAGGTCACCCCGATTCCGAAGCTGGACAAGGACAAGCGCACCGCCGACCTCACGCTCTTCATCGAGCCCGGCAAGCGCGTGTACGTGCGCCGCGTGGTGTTCCAGGGCAACACCCGCACGGAAGACGAGGTGCTCCGCCGCGAAATGCGCCAGCTCGAGGGCGCGTGGTATTCGCAGGGCGCCATCGATCGTTCGAAGACCCGCCTGCAGCGCCTCGGCTACTTCAAGACCGTGGACATCGACAAGGCGCTGGTGCCCGGCACCGTCGACCAAGTCGACCTCACCGCCAAGGTCGAGGAGCAGTCGGCCGGCTCGCTGATGTTCGGCGTGGGTTACTCGCAGTACTCCGGCATCATCCTGTCGGCCTCGGTGTCGCAGAACAACTTCCTCGGTACCGGCGACCGCTTCTCCATCGCTGCGGAAACCAGCACGTACTACAAGCGCGTCAACGCGAGCTACACGAACCCCTACCTCACCGACTCGAACATCGCGATCGGCTACAACCTGGGTTACAGCAAGCTCGACTACGGCGACACCGACCTCGCGAACTACCAGTACAGCACCAAGTCGTTCGAAACCACGGTATCGATCCCGATCACCGACTTCGACAACCTGTCGACGAGCCTCGGCATCAGTTCGAACCTCATCAACACGTCGATCTACACGCCGGCAGAGCTGGTGGCCTACCAGAACGCGCTGGGCAACAAGACGATCCACTCCTGGACCTCGAGCCTGGGTTACTCGCACGACACCCGCAACAGCTACTGGGCACCCACCCGCGGCGGCCAGCTCACGGCGTCCATTTCCGGCGCGCTGCCCGGTTCCACGGTGCAGTTCTACAAGCTGTTCGGCGAAGCCAACCATTACTGGCCGATCGGCAAGGGCTTCGTGCTCTATCTCGACGGCCAAGTGGGTTACGGCAAGACCTACGGCCAGACCTACGACCACGACGGCTACGTCATCAATCCCGATGGCACGCGTGGCGCGCAGATCTACAAGAAGGGCGACAAGATCGACTTCCCCTTCTGGGAGAACTACTACGCCGGCGGCGTGCGCGACGTGCGCGGCTTCCAGGACAACACGCTGGGTCCCCGCCTCTGCGACGGTGCCAGCACCACCCGCGAGCCGAACAGCAAGGGCCAGTGCACCGGCGGCTACTACAGCTACGGCCAGCCGGTCGGCGGCGCGTTCAAGGTGCTCGGCACCGCACAGGTGTTCCTGCCGCTGCCGTTCCTGAAGGACGTGAACACGGCCCGCGTGTCCTGGTTCGTCGACGTCGGCAACGTCTACAAGGATTACAATTCCTTCGACGCCAGCGAGCTGCGCGCCTCCACGGGTCTCTCGCTGCAGTGGCAGGCGCCGATCGGCCCGCTGATCATCAACTTCGCCGTGCCGTTCCGTAAGAAGGACGCCGACAGCCGCTTCGTCGAGCGCATCCAGTTCACCTTCGGCAATACGTTCTAATCCGGACACTGTAGGAGCGCGCCTGCGCGCGACATCTTTCGCGCCAGTCTTCCAGCTGGCGCGCCAGCCCTGAAGGGTCGGCCCCAAAAGATGTCGCGCGCAAGGCGCGCTCCTACAATCCCACCTGTAGAATCGCGGGGGTGGCCAACCAGCCACCCCTTTCTTTTGGGAGCTTTCCGTGAGCGGAAACCCACAATTCACCCTTGCCGAACTGGCCGAACGATTCGACCTGGAAGCACACGGCGACCCGTCCACGATCGTGGACGGCGTCGGCACGCTGGCGACCGCCACGCCAAGTCAGTTCACCTTCCTCTCCAATCCGAAATACACGTCGCAGCTGGCCGAATCGCAGGCAGGCATCGTGGTGCTCGGCGCCGAAGCCCTGCCCCTGCGCAAGGGTGCCGCGCTGGTGGCGAAGGATCCCTACGTCGCCTACGCGAAGATCGCCGCGCTGTTCGAGAAGCACGCGGCGGCGCCGCACGGCATCCACATGAGTGCCGTGGTATCGCCCTCGGCACGGATCCATGCCACGGCGAGCGTGGGCCCCTGCTGCGTCATCGAGGACGGTGCCGTCGTCGAGGAGGGTGCGATTCTGGGCCCCCATTGCACGATCGGTCCCGGTTGCGTCGTCGGCGCGGATTCCCGGCTGGTGGCGCGCGTCACCCTCGTGATCCGCGTCACCCTCGGCAAGCGCGTGCTGATCCATCCGGGCGCCGTGATCGGCGCCGACGGCTTCGGCATCGCCTTCGACCGCGACCACTGGGTGAAGCTGCCCCAGCTGGGCGGCGTGCGCATCGGCGACGACTGCGAGATCGGCGCCAACACCACCATCGACCGCGGCGCGCTGGAAGACACCGTGCTCGAGGAGGACGTGCGTCTCGACAACCAGATCCAGATCGCCCACAACGTGCACATTGGCGCGCACACCGCCATGGCCGGCTGCTCCGCCGTGGCCGGCAGCGCGAAGATCGGCCGGTATTGCCTCATCGGCGGCAACGCCGGGATCCTGGGGCACCTCGAACTGGCCGACCGGGTTACCATCACGGCCAAAAGCCTCGTGACCGCGTCGATCAGGGAGCCCGGCGAGTATTCGTCGGGTTCCCCGCTGCAGGAGAACCGCCTGTGGCGGCGTAACGCGGCGCGCATGAAACACCTAGACGAGTACGCGCGCCGCCTGGCGGCGCTGGAAAAGGACAAAGGGCAATGACCGAAATGAAAGCTGCCGTGACGCTCCCGGTGGACGTGGAGCAGATCCAGCGCCTCCTGCCGCACCGCTACCCGTTCCTCCTCGTGGACAGGGTGGTCGCGATCGATCCCGGCAAGACCATCACGGCGATCAAGAACGTCACGATCAACGAGCCGTTCTTCCAGGGCCATTTCCCGGGTCACCCGGTGATGCCGGGCGTGCTGATCGTCGAGGCCATGGCGCAGACCGCCGGCCTGCTCACGCAGATCACCAGCCAGATCGATGGCCTCTCGGGCAGTCCCTTGTTCTACCTCGTGAAGGTGGATAACGCGCGCTTCTCCGCCGTGGTCGCCCCGGGCGACCAGCTGGTGATGGACGTCTCGCTGAAGCGCCTCATCCGCGGCATGGGCCTGTTCGAGGCCAAGGCCATGGTGGACGGCAAGATCGTGGCCTGTTGCGAACTGATGTGCGCCGCGAGGAGCGACAAATGATCCACGCCACCGCGCAGATCGATCCGTCCGCACGCATCGCGGACAACGTCAGCATCGGTGCCTATAGCGTCGTCGGTGCCGACGTGGTCATCGGCGAGGGCACGACCGTCGGTCCGCACGTGGTGATCGAAGGTCCCACGGTGATCGGGCGCGACAATCGCATCTCGCAGTTCGCCTCCATCGGCGGCCCCCCGCAGGACAAGAAATTCAAGGGCGAGCGCACCGAGCTCGTGATCGGCGATCGCAACCTCATCCGCGAGTTCGTCACGATCAATCGCGGCACGGGCGACGGCGGCGGCGTCACCCGCATCGGCAACGACAACTGGCTGCTGGCGTACGTACACGTCGCGCACGACTGCCAGATCGGCAACAACGTGGTTTTCTCCAACTATTCGGCGCTGGCCGGGCACGCGGAAATCGGCGACTGGACGATCCTCTCGGGCTTCTCCGGCGTGCACCAGTTCTGCAAGGTGGGCGCCCACGCCTTCATCGGCATGGGTTGTCTCGTCGGTTCCGACGTACCGCCGTTCGTCATGATGGCCAACGAGACCCGCGGCCGTCCGCGCGGCATCAACAGCGAAGGCCTCAAGCGCCGCGGCTTCGACACCTCGCGCATCGCCGCCATCAAGCGTGCCTACCGCACCCTCTACATGGCCGGCCTGCCGCTGGCCGAGGCGCGCGAGCAGCTGATGGCACAGGCGGACACGAGCGAGGACGTCCGCCAGATGCTCGAATTCATCGACCGGAGCGAGCGCTCGCTCGCGAGGTAACCGGCACGGCGCTACCATGGCGCCGAGCCACCTCGTCGACCCGAGACACCTGGTTGCCCCGAGACACCTCGTTGCCCCTGCGAAGGCAGGGGCCCAGCGCCTGAAAGGCCACAGGCTGCGGGAGATCCGCCACCATGCAGCAAACCCAGCCCCCCTCCGACGCCCCGCTGATCGCCCTGATCGCCGGCGAGGACTCCGGCGACCAGCTCGGCGCGGACCTCATCGTGGCCCTGCGCCATCGCTTTCCCGGCGCGCGCTTCGTGGGCATCGGCGGCAGGCGCATGCTCGCCCAGGGCTTCGAGTCCTGGTACGACATCCGCGAACTCTCGGTCATGGGCTTCGCCGAGGTGGTCAGGCACCTCCCCCGCCTGCTCCGCCTGCGACGCGAGTTGCTGACGAAGCTGCTGACCAGCAGACCGGCCTTGACCATCGGCATCGACGCGCCGGACTTCAATCTCGCCGTGGAGCGCAGGCTCAAGGAAGCCGGTCTCGTCACCGCGCACTACGTCAGCCCCTCCGTATGGGCCTGGCGGGAGAAGCGCGCCGAAAAGATCGGCCACTCCGCGCAGCGCGTGCTCTGCCTGTTCCCCATGGAGCCGCCCATTTACGCGAAACACGGCGTGGACGCGCGTTTCGTGGGCCATCCGCTGGCCGATCGCTTCCCCATGGTTTCCGAGCGCGAGGGTGCGCGGAACGCTCTGGGCCTGCCGCACGACGCCCCCGTGCTGGCCGTGCTTCCCGGCAGCCGGCCCAGCGAGATCGAGCGGATCGGCGCGATCTTCATCGATGCCGCGAAGCGGGTTGCCGGGGCCATGCCCGGTCTGCGCATCGTGGTGCCCGCAGCGAACGAGCGCGTCCACGTCCGTCTCGCCAGCCTGCTCCAGGACTTCCCCGGCACTCCGCCGCTGCTGGTCGATGGCCATGCGCATGAAGCCATGCTGGCCGCCGACGCGGTGTTGCTCGCGTCGGGCACGGCGACGCTCGAGGCCATGCTCGCCAAGCGGCCGATGGTGGTGGGCTACCGCGTCTCGCCGACCAGCTATCGCATCGCCAAAGTCCTGCGCATGCTGAAGACCGACGTCTACAGCCTGCCGAACATCCTGGCCCGCGCCTGCGGCCTCGGCCGCGAGCGCCTGGTGCCGGAGTTCATGCAGGACGAATGCACGCCCGACAATCTGGCCCGGGCCACCCTGGACCTGCTCGCCGACAGCGACCGCCGCGGCGCCATCGTCGCCGCCTTCGAATACCTGCACCAGGAACTGCGCGGCGGCCTCGAAGGTCGCGCGGCCGACCACGCAGCCGAGGCAGTAGCCGATCTGCTGGAACGCCGGTAACCTTCCGCGCATGCCTCGCCGCCGTAACGTCACCTCCCAGCTTGCCCGCGACCTCGTCGTCGCCGGCGTGGACGAGGCCGGACGCGGCCCCCTGGCCGGGCCCGTGGTGGTCGCCGCGGTGATCCTCGACCCCGCCCGCCCCATCCGCGGGCTGGACGACTCCAAGCAGCTTGCCGAGCCGGTGCGGGAAAAGCTCTACGCCCGCATCGTGGAACGCGCCCTCGCCCACTGCGTGATCTTCGTGGACCACGAAGAAATCGATCGCATCAACATCTTCCAGGCCACGATGCTAGGCATGACCCGCGCTCTCATGGGCCTGCCGCTGGCACCGCACATGGCCCTGGTAGACGGCAACCGCCTGCCGCGGACCCTGCCCTGCGAAGGCCGTGCGGTGATCGGTGGTGACGGTTCCGAACCGGCCATCAGTGCGGCCTCCATCCTGGCCAAGGTCAGCCGCGACCGGCACATGGCAGCCGTGGATGCCCTGCACCCGGGCTACGGCTTCGCCCGGCACAAGGGTTATGCGGTACCCGAGCACCTGGAAGCCCTGGACCGCCTGGGACCCTGCGCCATCCACCGGCGCAGCTTCGCTCCCGTGAAGCGCTGGTTCGAACCCGAGGCCGAGCTCTCCCCGATGGACGACCTGTTCGCCGAGGCTGTGTGACCCGGCGCCTAGGCCGAACGGCCTAGCCTAAAGTCCTTGTGGGTCCTGCCGATACGAAGGCTAACGCCCTCCTTGTGGGGGTGTCGCCCTTTCCCTATCGCTCAGGTAACGCCCCATGAAGAAGCTCGCCATCGCCATCGTGCTGTTCGCCGCCGCCCCGTTGTCCGCCCAGGCTGCCTGCGCGGTCAAGGACTTCACGATCGACGGTTTCGCCGTGAAGCTTCAGCAGGGATCGGGCCAGCCGCGCTTCAGCATGAAGGGCAACCTGGTCAACAAGTGCGCCGAGCCTGCCGCCGCGCAGATCCGCATCGACGCGAAGGACGCCTCGGGCAAGGTCATCGCCAGCAAGCAGGGCTGGCCGGCCGGCACCTCGAACATCGAGCCGGGCAAGAGCGTCGACTTCGACCTCGGCCGCCTGTTCCGTTACTCCGCCGACATGCAGGACTACACGGTCGTCGTGTCGGACGTGAAGGCCTGGTAACCTCCGCGCGGGCCCGCGACGCGGGTCTGAGCACGCAAGAGCGCGCCAGCGCGAACGGCACTCGCAACGACCGCCGTTCTCCGCTGGCGCGTCAGGACCAGGGAATGGTCAGATAGACAACCAGGCGACGATTTCGCCCGCGGCGAAAGGCCTCGGTCGTGCCGGTAGCCACACCAGGGCGTGGGCCGAGGCGAGGTTGCTCAGCATGTGCGACTCCTGCCCGGGAAGGAGCTCGAGCTTCGACGAACCTCCGCTCATGTCGAGGCGCATACGCAGCAACCGGTCGCGACCCGCATCCGCGTCCACGGCGGCAGCGAGGACGCCGCTGCGCCACGCCGGCTGCCCGGCGGATTCGCCCTCCATCTGCGCAAGTACGGCCCGAGCATGGACCGCGAGGCAGACGAGTACCGCGCCGGGATTGCCCGGCATGCCGAGCAACACCTTCCCATCGCGCATGCCGAACCAGAGCGGCTTGCCCGGTTTTTGCGCCACCTTCCAGAAGATCTGGCGCACGCCGAGCCGGTCGGCGACGAGGGGCACGAAGTCGCGGTCGCCGACGGAAACGCCGCCACTGGTAACGATGAAATCGGCGCTGTCGAGCGCGGCGCTCATGGCCTCTTCCAGTGCCGTCTCGTCGTCGCGCACGTAGGCGACCACCGGCTCGCCATAGCCATTCTCGACGAACCATGCGCGCAGCAGCGGTCCGTTGGCGTCATAGACCTGGCCGGGCGCGAGCGGCTCGCCCACGCGTATCACCTCGTCGCCGGTGACGAGCACGGCCACGCGCGGCCGGCGATAGACCTCGACCGAGTCGATGCCGGCCATCGCCAGCGCGGCCAGCAGGCCTGCCGTGATCCGCTGCCCCGCCTGGGCTATCGCCGTACCCGCGACGAGTTCCTCGCCTTCGCGGCGAATCGCCTCGCCCACGCGCACGGCCTCGCGCAAGGCGATGCCTTCACCCGTCCGCTCGACGATTTCCTGGCGGGCCACCGCATCGGCGCCCGCGGGCAGCACACCGCCGGTAAGGATGCGCACGGCTTGCCCCGGGCCCACGGTTACCGCGGCGGGCGCACCGGCGGCGGCCGTGCCGATCAGCGTCCGGGCCGAGACGCCGTCCGCGGAACGTACTGCATAGCCGTCCATCGCGCTCTGGGTAAAACGCGGCAGGGAAATGCGCGACTTCGGCGCTTCCGCCAGCACCGACCCGAGGGCGAGATCGAGGGGAATCCGATGCGTGGGCAGCGTGCGTACGGAGGATCGGTAGTGGGCAAGTGCGTCGACGATGGGCAGGAGAGCCATCAGGTCGCCTCCCCGTAACCGCCGGGATGCCTGCCGCCGGTCCGGCCCGTTTCGAGCAGATGGATCAGGCCTGGAAGTGTCGCCGCCAAGGATTCGCTGGCTCCGCCGCGGCTGCCAGGAAAGGTGACGAGCAAGGTGTCGCGTGCGTAGCCGGCGACGCCGCGTGAGAGCATCGCGAACGGCATGCGCTTCTGGCCGAAGGCGCGCGCGGTTTCCATGATCCCGGGAATTTCCACGTCGAGCATCGGGCTCACGGTATCCACCGTGATGTCGCGCGGACCCAGGCCGGTACCGCCGACGGTGATCACAAGCGCGATGCCACCCTCGACCAGCGAGCGCAGCAGGTTGCCGAGCACGCCGGCATCGTCGGCAATGACGGCGTATTCGACCGGATCGAAATGGGCATCGATCAATGCATCGCGTACATACGCGCCCGCGGTATCGGGCTTGGCCCCGCTGGCGACGGTGTCGGAGAGCACTACGACGGCCGCGCTGCGCGGCTTCGCCAGCGTGCGGCGGTAGTGCGACTTGCCACCCGTCTTGCGTTCGAGGCGGCAATCCTCGATATGCAGCTCATCCGGCTCGGCATACGGTTTCAGCATGTCGTACAGCGTGAGCGCCGCCAGGCTCGCCGCCGTCAGCGCTTCCATCTCGACCCCGGTAGGGCCGATGGTCTGCACCTCGGCGATGACGCGGACCGACGTCTCGCCGAGTTCGTAATGGACGTCGGCACGATGGATCGGTAGCGGATGGCACAAGGGAATCAGTTCGTCCGTGCGTTTCGCGGCGAGGATCCCGGCGACGCGCGCCGTCTTGAGCGGATCGCCCTTCTCGGTCTCGCCACTGCGCAAGAGGTCGATGCATGCCGCGGGAGCGTGCAGCGTCGCTGTCGCGCGGGCAACGCGCAGGGAATCCGGTTTCTGGCTGACGTCTTTCATCCGTGGCTCGTGTGCGAATGATGGCGATGTACTGCCGGGGCGTCCTGGTCCAGGTCGTCGCGGATGCAGCAGCCTTCGACGAAGGCGCTGCTGCCATCCGTGTAGAACTCCTCCTTCCAGATCGGCGCGCCGTGTTTCACGGCATCCACGGCGTAGCGGCAGGCGTCGAAGGCTTCCGCGCGATGCGGCGCACGGACCACGCAGACAATGGCGATGTCGCCAATGGCGAGATCGCCCAGGCGATGGACGATGCGCACGTACGGTACGCCGTAGCGTTCGCGCGTAACGTGTTCCACCTCGCGAATCACCTTCGCGGCCAGGGGCTCGTGGGCCGTATAGGCGAGGTGGCGCACGGAACGCCCCTCGTGGTGATCGCGTACCGTACCGACGAACAGCGCCAGTCCGCCGCATTCCGGGTGGGCATCGAGCTCCAGCAGGGGCTCGACGGCGATCGCTACGTGGGAAAGGACCTCGTGCGCCATGTCAGCCTCCCGCCACCGGCGGCAACAGGGCGATGCGGCCGTCGGAAGGAACGGCGTCGGCGCGGCGCACGATGGTGTCGCCCGCCACGCAGGCGCAGCGTTCCAGCGATGCGGCCAGTTCCGGGCGCTCGCGGGCAAGCAGCG
The DNA here is from genome assembly GCF_056755555.1 of Luteibacter sp. SVR4-7G. Taxonomy (NCBI): domain Bacteria; kingdom Pseudomonadati; phylum Pseudomonadota; class Gammaproteobacteria; order Lysobacterales; family Rhodanobacteraceae; genus Luteibacter; species Luteibacter sp. SVR4-7G. The sequence continues at coordinate 94,327 of NZ_JBPGXO010000010.1, forward strand.
CCAGCGCGTCGCCGATGGTGGCGACATCGCCACCGGCATCGACGCGGCATTCTTTCGAGCCGGCCAGCCGCTCCAGGTTGGCGAAGAGTTCAAAGACGATCGGTTTCATGGACATCCTGGCAAACGGAAAGGCGTTCAGCCGCCCATGGCATGCATGGTCAGCGGGCGGTCCACCGGGCCCGGGCGCGAAGCATAGCCCGCATCCTTCATCCAGACGGCGCGCGCGATCTGTGCGGCAAGTGCGTCGTCGTCCGCGCCTTCCCGCAGGCGGGCACCAAGCGGCACGCCGATAGGCGAGAACAGGCAGGTGAACAGCTCGCCCGTGGCGGTAATCCGCAGGCGGTCGCACGTGGAACAGAAGGGATTCGACACGGTAGAGATGATGCCGAGAGGATAACGGCCGTCCACGAGGTACGGCGTGGCCGGATCGTGGCTGCGCGGCTGCGCTTCCACCCGATGCGACTGGCGGATGGTCGTGAGGATTTCCGCTTCGGGTACCACCGAGTCGCGCTTCCAATGGCCGGGGGCATCGAGCGGCATGTACTCGATGTAGCGCAGCGGCAAGTCCCGGTCCATCGCCCATTCGAGCAAGGGCACGATGTCCTTGTCATTGTCGCCGCGGATCACCACGGCGTTGAGTTTCACCTTCGCGCCCGCGTCCACCAGCGCATCGATGCCATCGAGCACCGGGGCGACCTCGCGACGGGTGAGGCGGCGGAACGTATCGGGGTCGATCGCATCCAGGCTCACGTTGAAGTCGTCGATGCCGGCCTCGACCAGCTCGCGCGCCTTGGGGGCGATGCGCGAGGCGTTGGTGGTCATCGACAGGCGCGAAAGCCCGCGTACGCGGAGAGCGCCGATGTCGCGCACGCATTCGAGCAGGTCCTGGCGAAGCAGCGGTTCGCCGCCGGTGAGGCGGATCTGGTCGATGCCGTGGTCCACGAACAGGCCCGCGAGCCGCACGATTTCCTCCCGCGCCAGCAGGCTGGCGCGGGGCAGCCAGTCCGGGTGCTCGGGCATGCAATAGGTACAGCGGAAATTGCAGCGATCCGTAAGCGAGATCCGCAGCTTTCGCTTGGTACGTCCGTGGCGGTCGATGAGTGGGGACATGGTCGCCTTAGCAGAACACGGAGGGCGTGAGACCGGTGTTTCCGTCTTGTCACGCCCCTTCTGGCGCCATCGTGCCAGAGTTCGCGCCCATGTGCCTTGGATTCCTCACCCCTAGTGACCGACCCGCCAGGTCCGGAGGACCCGGCAGGCCTGGCTTGACGAGATCAGCCCGCCGACATGCGCCAGCGGATCTGGTAAGTCCACGGCAGTTGGGTGACGTTTTCCACCCAGACCCTATACGTTCCCGGATCGAGATTCGTATTGATCGAGAGGCCTCTGGCAACCCGCTGCCACCCGCTCCCGAGGCGCCTTTCGAGCCGGAAGAGCCCGCCCCCGGACATCATCAGTGAGCCGCTACACGCCGCTGACCATTGATGCACGAGCACTTCGCTTCTTGCTGCGACACGTTGCTGATATGTGGCCTGGGGTAAAGAGAACATGCACTTGCGCGCGTTTGCCTGGGGCGACCACACCATTCCCATCAAT